>NZ_CAWNXG010000020.1:0-86093 GCF_963878145.1 Photorhabdus sp. S10-54
CGACATCGCAGAAGAGTTCAACTAGTTTATCCATGCCTGTTCCTAATAAGATCGTTTTTTTCTTGGTCGAAAATTTTGATCTTGGAACAGGCACTTAGTTCCATTTTTTTATCCAGAGTTCAGGTTAATTATCCTGAAATACCGACCTCTGTCAGATTTACATAAGCAAAAAATTGCGACTGGATTAAACACCTAGCAGACTAAGGGGAAAAGTAACTCTCTTTACTGCACGTGATGGCGGCTGACAAAGGCTACAAATAAAGCTATTCACCGGTTGATAAGCATGAGTAATAAACGTTCCACCACAAGTACGACATGGTGAAGGTTGCAACATACCACTGTCTATAAAACGTACCAGAGTCCAGGCACGAGTCAGCGCTAGAATCGGCTCATTTCCCTCAACAGGAGAACACTGTTCAAGGTAGAGTCGATAAGCTTTAATCACAGCCCCTACACCTTCACAATAACCCCCTTTAAGTAAGAAACGATAGGCATTGTAAAACATGGATGAATGAATATTCTGTTCCCAGATCATAAACCAATCGGTTGAAAACGGGAGCATTCCCTTAGGCGGTGGGCTTCCTCTCAACTCTTTATAAAGCTTAATTAATCGTCCTCTGCTCAGCTTCGTTTCACTTTCCAGCATTTGTAACCGTGCGCCTAAAGTGATCAGTTCCGCCGCTAGCTGTATATCCTTAATCTCTTGAACGATACTTTTCTCAACCATCTCTCAATACTCTTTTCTTCACTGAAATATCATCTTTCGAAGATAACTGTTGAAACAGATGAGTCGATAACAAAATCCCTGTATGTGTTTTTTGTAAATCATCTATCCGAGATTTCTTGGTAAGTTGCTGAATAGTTTTACTGTTTTCGAACCGTAAATGACAAATTAATTGATTCGTCTCAGCAAGTTTGACCAACTGAGGTAATGTCAATTTAGATAACGTATCAGCCATAGAATCGCTAATACCTAAACGGAACATCGCTGATGCTTTTTCATGGTTAATTAACCGCTGAGCTAATAGCAGATACGATAAATTTATGTCATAAATATGTTTGAGCAATTCAACTGTATTCATTATCCCATCCGATTACATTAATGTTCTTAAGTATTTTTTATTATAAAGAAATCCCGGCATTGCCATTTCATACATTAATGACTAATGTTATTCCCTACTGTTTATAAGATTTTCCTAGAATACTCTTTCAGTTAGGATCAGACAAAACCCTTATTTTTCAGAATAAGTTGAGAACAATATTCATATTTTAAAATCACTCCAGAAAATAAGGTTAATACCTTATTGGTTTTATTTTCTCTTTTGCTAATCTATTGGCTATAAATAGCAACACATTAATTTAATAGGTGATGATATGTTTGCGAATTGCCAACTTTTTGGTATGGATCTGGCATTTCCAGATGTCTGTATGACACCTTTGCCTGTACCCGTGCCTGTTCCATACCCTAATATGACTCTAGGTCTGATGGCGACGCCTCACACTTATAAAGTGCTGTTTATGGGAATGCCGGCACATAATATGGCAACAGTGACGAATACCAGCTTTGGCGATAACCTTGGCGTCAATCTCGGTATTATTTCCGGTACCGTAATGGGACCTTCACGCCATTTAATCGGCTCCTTTACCACTTTAATTAAAGGATTTCCCGCTACCCGCGTTACCAGCCTGAGTTTACAAAATAGTACCAATATGATCGGCATGCGTTTAATTCCCAGCCAGCTTAAGGTACTGCTGTTGGGTCTGTAATGGAGGGATTTCTATGCTATTTTTACCTCACTATAAACGTCACTCTTTTTCCTCTTTTATCCTGTTGAGCATACTGCTGACTGTGAGCTGTTCTACAAATAAAGTGGAAAAAAATATTTTGTATACCATTAAATTTCAGGCGCAAGGTGATATTAACCATCATGCGCCGCTAAAATTAAATATATTGTTATTAAATGATCCAGATAAATTTAATCAGGCAGATATCGGGGCTTTACAAAAAAATACCCATTCCGTCTTAGCTAATACGGTGATTTATCAAAGATCAATCTTCTTGTTGCCACGAAAAGAAGAAAATAATATCAGTATTACAGTTAATGCACCGTCAACAGAAAAATATATTGCTATCTGGGCAGAATATCAAAATATTACCGATAAACAATGGCGGCTCACTATTCCCTTATCATCGTTTCCAACCGCCTCTTATTTATCGGTTTTGAATCCTTTTTCATCCTCTGAGCCTTATCAGTTGATTACTGTTACTTCACACGGATTACAGATTGCATCTGCATCCGATAAATAAATCACACATGCTCAGGAGATCACCCATGAAAAATGCACATAAAGTTCTCTGGATGGAAGGCATGTTTTTACGCCCCCACCATTTTCAACAAGCAGATGAATATGTAGATGCACGCCTGCGTCAATGGGGAGCTCTACAACGAGCCTACAATTGGGGATTTTCATCATTAAAACTCGATGAAAGCCAACTTGCTTTGGGAAAAATCTCACTGCTGGCAGCCAGTGGTATTATGCCTGACGGTACCACCTTTGAATTTACTGAAACCGATGAAGCACCACCCACGTTAGAAATCAGCCCTTCATTGCGTTCGCAAATTATCACCCTAGCTATACCGGCATATTTGGCCGGACGCGAATCCGTTAGTTTCTATGATGCTCCCGACTCTCTGGCACGTTATCAAGCTTTCGAAAAAGAGGTCAACGACGTCAATGCGTTAACACTCGGTAGTACTACCCTACATTGCGGCAGATTACGCCTGCGCCTGCTGCCAAAAAATGAACTGAATGGTGAGTGGATTGCTATGGGTGTACTGCGGGTTTTAGAAAAAAATCAGGATGGTGTCGTCATTCTGGATACTGGGTACATTCCGCCGTTGCTTAATTGTTGGGCAAATTCATTATTACAGCGCATGACGAGTGATCTTTATGGCCTGTTACTGCAACGCTGCCAACAACTTAGCCGTCATCTGCAATACAACGGCTCCAGTACCCGCGATTTGTTACAACAAGCACTGTTAAACCGTTTCTGTGCTCAACTTCAACACATCATGCATCTGCCTCAACAAGCACCGGAAACGCTTTTTCTCATTTGGATCAGCTACGCACTGGAAATGAGCTCATTTCAGGTGCCCTATACGCTGGAAGGCGAGTTACCCCGCTACAACCATCAGGATATTGGCGGCTGCTTCACCCATCTCCTGACATTACTGCAACGCAATCTGTCCATCGTGCTGGAAGAATATGTTGTTTCACTGCCCCTAACTAAACGTCTGCCAGGATTGAATGTAGCGTCACTACCGGAACAGATGAATCTGAGTGATTATCACTTCATCTTAGCCGTAAAGTCAGAAATAGAACATAACGCTTTTATGGCTCACTTTCCGGCCCAAATCAAAATCGCCCCCGCTGACCACATACGCGATCTCGTACGTTTGCAATTGCCCGGTATCGCTCTGCACCACCTGGCACAGATCCCCAGGCAACTTCCCTATCAGAATGGGTTCTGCTACTTCAAATTGGCGCTTGATGGAGAGACTGAGCAGTCGTTAAGAAAATCCGGTGTGTTCGCCTTCTACGTTGCTGGCGAGTTTCCTGGTCTAAAAATGGCATTTTGGGCACTTAAACGCCTGTCTGATGATGAGGAGATAAACCGATGAATCGCAACTACTATAACCCATTGGTGCAGGCTGCTTATCCACTGTTAAATGCCATGCCACACATCCGTCACGCCGCTAAACCGGAAGATTCAGGTCAGTTACGTCAACAACTGATCGGAGAAATCTATCGCTTTGAGAAACAGTGCCAACAGGCAGGATTCAGCTATGAAACCATTCTCGGCGCCCGTTACTGCCTGTGTACTTCTCTGGATGAGGCAGTGGCACTGACCTCTTGGGGAGACAACAGTATCTGGTCAGGTAATGGCCTGTTAGTCACATTCCACAAAGAGAGCAGCGGTGGTGAAAAATTTTTCAAGTTACTGGATATGTTGCTGCAACAACCGAGTAAACATATCGATCTGCTCGAACTATTCTACTTCTGCTTACTGCTAGGATTTGGTGGACGCTATCGTCTGGTGGAAAATGGTCTCGCTCAACTGGAAACCTTAATTCAGCGCCTGGCAATACGCCTGCTTCAGGTAAGAGGGGAATATTCTGCCACCTTAAGCGTAGCACCTCCTTCTCTGCCAGTTAACACAGATCAACCATCACGGCTATCCCACTTTCTATTGTTTTGCTCACTGTCCTGCGTCCTGTTGACCGGTCTACTCTACATTGGGCTGAATACCCGGCTTAATCAACAGACAGAACCGGTGTTGACATCCATATATAACCTGCCCCTACCGGAAGCCACATTACCGGTTGAACGTTTTTCTGTTGCTCATCTACGGCAGATGTTGCAATCCATGTTGGGGCAGCAAGAGAGCACCGTCAGCCAGAACGCAGATAATGTCAGTGTTACCCTACAGGGAGGCAACCTGTTTGCTTCTGCATCAGCAACGCTGAACCCGCGTTATCTGGCACCTCTCCAGGATCTTGCCAAACAACTGAATCTGACTACCGGAAAAATTATCGTCCGCGGGCACAGTGACAACCTGCCAATTCATACACATGCCTACTCTTCTAACTATGCCCTG
The DNA here is from genome assembly GCF_963878145.1 of Photorhabdus sp. S10-54. Lineage (NCBI taxonomy): Bacteria > Pseudomonadati > Pseudomonadota > Gammaproteobacteria > Enterobacterales > Morganellaceae > Photorhabdus > Photorhabdus sp. S10-54. The sequence continues at coordinate 4,661 of NZ_CAWNXG010000020.1, forward strand.
TCACTGGCGCGAGCAGAAACCGTAGCACAACAGCTCCGCACTGGTCTGCGGCAACCACAACGGCTACAGGTTGAAAGCGCCGGTGCACAAGCCCCTTTAGTCCCCAATACCAACGCCAAGAATCGAGCATTGAACCGTCGTATTGAAATTATTTTCAACACCACGCCAGATAATTCAGATCAGTAGGCAAGAGAGAAAGAAAATGTTGAAAGCATTTATCGCCATCATCACCAATCGCCTGTTTTGGGGGGCACTCATTGTTGCCGGGCTGTGCCTGCTCATTTGGATCATGGGGCCATTTATCGCCATCGGCGATCTACATCCATTAGTCACTGAAACTCAACGCCAAATAGCAATCGCTGTACTAATTTCGCTGTGGTTGTTACTACGGCTGTTACCTTTCCTCTATCAGCTTTGGGCCAATGGTCATTTGCGCCGCCGCTTACACCATGTCAGCAATGTCACACCAACACCCCGAAGTGCTGCTCAATCCCTCGCGGATAGCTTTAAACAGGCGTCATCCTTGATTAAACACGGTCTGCGTTTAAACGGTGCCCCTCTTACCATACGTCTAGGCAAGTTCTACCTCTATCATCTGCCTTGGTATCTGGTTTTAGGTACCCAGGGATGCGGCAAAGACAAAGCTTTGCTGAACTCAGGGTTAGATTTCTACCATACAACTTATCCAAGCCAATTTGCTCTCCCTGAAACCAGTGCCGAATCACACTGCTCATGGTATTTCACTTTTCAGGGCGTCATCCTTAGCCCTGCCGGAGAATACCTAAAAGAGGGTAATCCTCTGTGGCAGACCTTACTGAAACTACTAAAACGTTATCGTCCACGCCAACCCATCAACGCGGTTATTTTGGCGATCAGCATCCAAGATCTACTACAACAGGATAATGATGCCCAATATCATCAGGCTTTATTGCTACGTAAGCGACTGATGGATTTGCGTTTACAGCTAAAAATTGACTTTCCTGTCTACGTGATGGTCACCAAAACCGATCTGCTACCGGGGTTTAACAGTTATTTTAGCCGTTTTTATGGCGAAGCGTTGGATCAGGTCTGGGGCTTTACGTTCCCTTGGCAACAAGAACGGCATTCCCATGCTGATTTACAACAGATGCTGGATGAACAATATAATCACCTGCAACAGCGTCTGGATGCTGCACTGGCAGATACCTTACTGGCCCAACAAGATATCGTGCAGCGGGAACAGAGTTTCGCCTTCCCACAAGCATTTGAGAACCTTCGTCCGGTATTGATACGTTATCTCAATATTATTTTCACCTCTTCCGGCTTTGATCGCCCGTGGTTACCACATGGTCTCTATTTCACCAGCGCCAATCAAAAACAGGGGGAATCATGGCACAACGGTGCTACACAGCATAACCTGCCTGATTACCGTTATACATTTTCTTCGGCAAACACCGACGATAACAGAACAACTGCCCGCAGCTACTTCCTGAGACAGCTATTTCAAAAAATTATTTTGGCTGAAAGCGGATTAGCCAGCACCAACCGCCTGTATGAATTACGCCGACGCTTTTTCCTATTGGTAGGATGTAGCTTATTACTCTCTTTCATGGCGGGGATCTGCGTACTATTATTGACCAGTTACCACAATAACCACAGCTATCTGGCACAAATTACAACCCGACTGCCAATGCTGGAACAGCAGGGTCAGGCGCTGAGCCAATCATCAACTCGTGATCTGCCACACTTGCTCCAATATCTGACACAGCTACAGTCATTCACCACAAACCATCAAATTGATTCGGACTACCCTCCACTTGCTTATGGTATGGGGCTGTATCGAGGCCCTCAACTGAACAGTGCAAATTATTCGATTTATCAACATGCGTTAAAGAATTTATTACTGCCACTGGTAACACAGCAGGTTGAAAGTATTTTGCGTCAGCAAGCCGATGGCGATAACAGCGAATCAACCTATGAGGCCCTGAAAGCCTATCAGATGCTATTTCAGCCCCAGCATTACGATGGCAAATTCCTTACCGCTTGGCTGATGCTGAATCTGTCTCATATTCCCGGTGGTGACAAGCTAAACGAGGCACAACGCAAGATATTCCAACAGCATCTTTATCAACTACTGAATCAAAATCAGCCTTCTTGGTCCCCGCACAAAGATCAGCAACTGATACAGGAAGCGATAAAAAATATCATGCGCTCCACGTTTTCCCAACGGGTGTATACCAGCATCAAAAAAAGAGTACTGAATAACGGACGTTTCAAATCTGTCAATCTGATTGATCTCGCGGGCCCTCAGACTGAACTGGTATTGAAACGAAACAGCGGTCTGCCCGATACGACAGCCATCCCCGGTTTCTTTACGCCAGATGGATACTGGCACGGTCTGGTTGCACAGCTAGATGATACGGTAAAAACAGTGCACGACACTGACTGTTGGGTCCTCAATATGCCATCACAATCAGAAGATAATACTGCTGACCAAGTGCGCCAACTTTATATGAACGATTTTATATTGGAATGGGATACCTTTCTCAATGATATCGCCCTAATCCCGGCCAATAGCTTCAACCAGCGTATTAATAATGTACGGATTCTCTCCGGCACCCATTCTCCCTTACGCAATCTGCTGATTAACATCAGCCACATCATTGCACTCTCCTCACCGGAAGATAACGATAAACTCACGCAACTAGGCCAGCGATTGAATGATGAAACCAGCCGAAAACTGCAAAATCTGTTTCCGGCTGCCAGCATTCCCTCTACATTACCTGCACCAGAACAGATTGTCAGAAGCCACTACCGCGATCTACTCGATCTGGCTCGCTCGCAGGGAGATAACAGCAATACTATTACCTTCGATGATACGTTCAAAAAATTGGGCGATCTCTATCGCTACCTTACCGCTTTACAGGAAAGTGGCGAAACCACAACAGCATCCTCCGACACGATCCTGACACAATTACAAGCTGACGCAGGCCGACTACCAGCACCGTTCCGCAACATGGTCATGGACATGACCCAGAGCGCCAAAGGTGACACACAGCAACAGGCTGTTTCACGCATACATCAACTCGCCAGCGCTCAACTTAGTGACTTCTGTCGCGGAGCCATTGCCGGACGTTATCCCTTATCACGTCACAGCAAACGCGATATTACCCTTGATGACATGGCGCATATGTTTGCACCAAATCAGGGGCTGATGGATCGCTTTTTTAATCAGTATTTGGTGGATAAGGTCAACACTCAAAGTGATAAATGGCACTTTTTCCCTTGGGTATTAGGCAGTACTAAACCCGAAGATCAGACATTGCTAAAAACATTCCGGCAAGCGCAGTTTGTCCGTGACGCATTCTTTAGTACGGCCTCTTCGCAACCCTCTTTTTCTCTTACTTTACAACCGCTGCGAATGGACAACGATATTTTGACTTTAACGCTGACATTTAACGATCAGAGCGTCAGTTACAGCCACGGCCCACTGACCCCTTGGTACTTCACTTGGCCCGGCGGCAACAATGCTGGTAAAGCCAAACTGACCATGCTGTTGGCTAATGGCAAAACCAAGTCACTAGAAACCTCAGGACCTTGGGCATTAAACAGGCTAATTGATGCCGGAAAGCGGTTTCAGGAAGACAGCCTACATTACCGCATCACCTTTAATCTGGCAGGACACCAAGCCACGCTGATACTCATACCCGACAGCATACACAACCCATTTGTCGTACCGGAATTTACCTGTATCAAATCATAAGGAGAACCTTGATGGATATCACACCTCTGCTTAACCCGGTCAGCCAGGAACATCCCGGTGGCGAAGATCTGGAATATAGCGCTGAATTCATACATCTGATTCAATTGTCGCAGGGAAAAGCTGAACAGCAATTCGGCGACTTTATCATTCCGACACAGGAACCTGACTGGCGACAGATAGAGAAAAGCGCACTTGCTCTGCTAGTACGCAGCAAAGATCTGCACATTATTATCCTGCTCATGCAAGCCTGGTGCCGCCAATACGGCTTGGTTGGATATGCACAAGGTCTGATGTTATTGGAACAGACAGTTGCGCATTATTGGGAAACCTTGTGGCCCGCCGTAGAACAGGATGGTGAACCGGATCCACTGATGCGTATCAACGCGTTACAGGGGCTAGGTGATGGTTTTGCGTTGGCTAAACAGGTGCGCCAGTGCGAATTCGCCCGCCGGAATGGGATAACCCTCACCGTGGCAGATATCATGAAATGTCTGGATGACAGTAACACGGAAGAGAGTCCATTTCCCGGCGGGATAGATCTTCTGATTGCTGAATTACAGCAAGGTGAAGCACCGGTGATAAAGCTAATCCCACAAATAGCCGCCACCCTGCAATGCCTGATTAACACATTACGTAGCCATCTTGGTGACAGTGGCCTGCCAGATATGCGCCGTCAAATGGCAATATTTCACCATCTGGTACAGCTTCTCACCCCGCAACCCGATACTGCTCAAATTGAGGAGGATAGCCAACATCCCCTACCGGGCAATGGTAACAATACGCACCAACCAAGCCTATCCAATAGCTGGCAGCCATCCAGTATCCAGAATCGTGAACAGGCTCAACAAGCGCTGGAAGCGGTACGGCAGTACTTTCTATTACATGAATCCAGTCATCCGGCACCATTGATGATTGCACGAGTGCAACATCTCATTAACCAGGATTTTATGAACATTATGCGCAATCTTGCTCCAGAGGCTGTCGATCAACTTGAACACTTTTTGGGCTGTAAAAAGCAGACATAACGCGAGCTGAGGAGACCGCAAAATGGGGGTAATACGCTGGAAAAGCCGCTGTTACTCCGTCAATGACTCATAACTACTGATTTTGTCGATGGAGAATACTATGTCAGGATCAAACAGCGGGCAAAAATTCATCGCCCGTAATCGTGCACCACGAGTACAAATTGAATACGACGTCGAACTATACGGTGATGAACGTAAGGTTCAACTCCCTTTTGTCATGGGAGTAATGTCGGATTTAGCCGGAAAATCTGCTGATCAACTTCCTCCACTCAGTCAGCGAAAATTTCTCGACATTGATGTTGATAATTTCGATGACCGCATGAAATCACTACTCCCAAGCGTTACCTTTCCGGTGGACAACACCTTAAGCGGTGAAGGCAAAATTCAAGTCGCTCTCACTTTCAACACAATGGATGATTTTCTACCTGATGCGATAGCACGTCAGGTTGAACCACTTAATCAGCTCCTGGAAGCACGTACTCAACTGGCTAACCTACTGTCTTATATGGATGGCAAAAGCGGAGCCGAAGAGCTAATCGCGACTATCCTGCAAGATCCGGCATTACTGAAATCGCTAAGTACTGCACCGCTGAACAACACAGAATCCATAAACCCGGAAGCAAAACAAGATCAGGGAGACAGCCATGAGCCAGCCTGAAATCCACTTAGCCGGTGAAAAACCTAGCCAAATCACTCACTACAACCAGAGTGAACTTAATGCGTTACTCAGGAAAGAATTTCGCCCTAAAACGGATCAGGCACGCCTTGCCGTGGAAAACGCCGTTAAAACTCTGGCACATCAAGCACTGGAAAACAGCCTGACCTTATCGAGCGACACTTTCGGCACCATTCAGGCGCTGATTGCCGCCATTGATAACAAACTTTCGCAGCAGATCAACGAAATTCTCCATCACCCTGATTTTCAAGCACTGGAGGGTGCATGGCGTGGTCTGCTCTATTTAGTCAGTAACACGGAAACCAGCGAAATGCTGAAAATACGTGTGATGAGCGTCGAAAAGAAAGAATTAGCACGTACATTAAAACGCTATAAAGGCACCGCCTGGGATCAGAGCCCGGTTTTCAAACGGATTTATGAAGAAGAATACGGTCAATTTGGTGGCGAACCACTTGGCTGTTTGGTAGGTGATTACTATTTCGACCACAATCCACAAGACATCGAACTGTTGGGAGAGATGGCCCGTATCGCCGCTGCCGCCCACTGCCCTTTTATCAGCAGTGCTTCGCCGGGGGTGATGCAGATGGAAACCTGGCAAGAACTGGCAAACCCGCGCGATCTAAGCAAAATTTTTCTCAACACGGAATATGCTTCCTGGCGTAGTCTGCGCGAATCGGAAGATGCTCGTTACATTGGCTTGGTCATGCCACGTTTTCTGGCACGTTTACCTTACGGTATCATCACTAATCCCGTTGAAAGATTCGATTTTGAAGAAAAAACCGCAGGAGCTACCCACAGTAACTATGTCTGGAGCAATGCAGCCTATGCGATGGCGGTGAACATTAACCGTTCCTTTAAAGAATATGGCTGGTGTGCATCCATCCGAGGGGTCGAATCAGGCGGAGCAGTGGATAAACTGATCTGTCACACCTTTCCGACAGATGATGGTGGTTTGGATATCAAATGCCCAACGGAAATTGCTATCAGTGATCGCCGTGAGGCTGAGTTAGCAAAAAATGGCTTTATCCCGTTGGTTTACCGTAAAAACTCCGATTTTGCGGCATTTATCGGCGCACAATCACTGCAAAAACCTGCGGAATATATGGATGCCGACGCCACAGCAAACGCTAATCTGGCCGCTCGCTTACCTTATCTGTTTGCCTGCTGCCGATTTGCACACTATCTGAAATGTATTGTGCGTGACAAAGTGGGATCATTTCAGAGCCGCGACGACATTGAACGCTGGCTAAATAAATGGATCATCAACTATGTTGACGGTGATCCCGCCAACTCCTCACAACAGACCAAAGCGCGCAAACCACTAGCAGCGGCTGAAGTACAGGTCATCGAACAAGAAGATAACCCCGGATATTATCAAGCCAAATTCTTCCTGCGTCCCCACTATCAACTGGAGGGATTAACGGTTTCCCTGCGGCTGGTATCAAAACTGCCCTCTCTAAAACAGAGTGGTGGTTAATTCTGAAAATGACTGAATAAGGAATGTGATCATGAACAACAGCATCTATTTGGATATCAAAGATGTCTCCGGTGAATGTAAAGATAGCAATCATCCTAACGGTATTGATGTGCATACCTTTGAATGGAAACTATCACAACCAGTAGAAACCGGTAGTGGCGGTGGAGGCGGCAGCGGACGCGCCAAAGTACACTCTCTGGTGGTCTATGCCCGGATGGATAAGGCAATGCCAACGTTAATGCAGAAATTAGCACAAGGCGTTCATTTGCCCGAAGTAAAGTTAACCATGCGTAAAGCAGGAGGCGAACAACAAGAGTTCACCACGATTACGCTTGGTAGCGCATTGCTTGACAGCATTGAACTGGTTGACTTTAACCGCGATATTCCACATTTAACAGAAGGTTCAACAGCCATTATACCCGGCACTATTGGCGTGAAATACAGCTTTTCACCGAATATCGCCAAAGTGGTTTATAAAGAACAAGATAACGAAGGAAAAAGTGGTGCCGATGTAGAATTTAATTGGGATACCCAAAAGAACACCAGTAAATAAGAAAACACGCACTGATAACTAAATCAGTAAAAAATAACCTTCCGCCCGGAATACGCTATGTTCGTGTTCTTTAGGATGCTGCATCCCTTTTTCGTGGCGGAAGGGTAAATTATTACTCAATATAATAAGCAACGTTGTTATGAAAATAACCCTTATCAATCCTCCATCAGGCAATATGGCAGCCAATAGCAGTCATATTTTTTATCCTCCCGGAGGAACTATCGGCACCAGCGAAAATAATCATTTTGTGTTGCCAGATCTAAATAGTTGTATTTCGGCATTACAAGCCAGTGTACATATTTCTGCCCAAGGTGTCTGCACTATTACTAATATTGGAACGGCCTTCATGATGATTAACAATATTCCATTAGCGCGTGGAGAAATCGCATCTCTGCAAGAAAATAATAAGCTCCAAATTGGTGATTACTACCTAACTGTGAACGAAATAGAAACGGCAAAATATCATTCCGTCAAACAGGAAATAACAAAAGCCGATCTTTCTGAGGCAATATGGGATGAATTAAATACAACATTACCCGCCGAAGAAAGCCAAAAAGCGAGTGATCAACTCTCTGCGGCCAATTTTTCGTCACCAGAAACAGAGATCCTGCAAACTCTTGATCAACTCGCTACCCGCCCTATTGATCCAATAGAACTCTTTACCACTCAATGCCAACGCACCAACAGTCATGCCCTGTTTCAGCCAAACACCTACCGCTCTACCACACCGCTACAGCTATGGGAAGAGCAGATAAAACAACTCGATCCATTATGTCTATTCAAAACAGAACCCTCCGCATCTACAACCAACGACATGACCACACTACAGACATACCCCATGTCAGGCGGGCATGAACAGGCAATGAAAGAAGCGCTTTTCTATTGTCTTAACACCATAATAAATCGCTTTGATCCGTCCTACGACGAAAACAGTGTCCCGGCAGCCCACTTCTGGCCCCTGAATAACACACAACACCGTAAAGCAAGGTTATGGGATAACTTTACTGACCGCTATCAACAAACCGCCGAAGAGATACGCCAACAATCGTCAACGCTATTCAACGCTTTTTTCCTTAGCGTTTACCAACAAAAATTAAATGCTGTTTTCAACAATAGTGATGATTAATAAATACGGGTGATAACTTCGTCCCATTAATGATGCCAGCTATCATGAACAATGAAACCAATCCGTTGACAAAATCCTGTTCGAAAGGACAGGATTCCAAATTAATAATAACGCGCTCACCTCTCGGTCAACAGGTTATTATTAATAAAATTATGTATAAAAATATGCAGATCATTATGTTAAGATAACCTGCCTCATAACCTTGTCAGACCGACTTATTACAACTATTACCTTGTATCGATAAATGGTAAAAATTAATCTCACTGTTAACAAATTGAATAACACAAAATTTTTTTAAGATGTAATAGTTAATTGATGAGATTATGTGAAAACTAAAGTGTACTATTATATATTTTCCTTCTTTATATACCCGTCATCTTTCAAGTTGCCTCTTTGTTGGCTGCACTCACTCACCCCGGTCACATAGTTTGCTATGCTCCCGGGGACTCGCTCCCTTGCCGTCGCGATGTATCTTGAAATCCATTGGGTATATAGGCTTAAGTTTTTATGCACATATGGCAATCTCAACAAAAATAACACTGAAATGCCGCATTCTCCCAAGCAACTTTCAATTGAGAATAACGTTGATTCTCCATCGTTGCTGTCAGCAATTTACGACTCATCTGCGGCAATAAAATATTAGTAATAATAGAATCAACCCTGCGAGCGCCAGATTCCTGTTCCATACAACAAGCCATAATCTGTTGTGTCACTCGGCGATCAAATTGCGCTTTAATACCATAATTTTCCCACAGGCGTTGGGCTACCCGCGTCAATTGCAATTGTACAATCTTTTCCAGCATTTCATCACTCAATGACAAGAAAGGAATGACCGTCAGACGGCCAAGCAAAGCCGCAGGAAATATCCGTAGCAGCGGTTGACGTAACTGCTGCGTCAACATTTCCACATCCAGCAAACCATCCTGCCGGGTACAGGCACTGATAACCTCCTGACTACCCACATTCGAGGTCAGTATGATTAACGTATTGCGGAAATCAATGCGACAACCTTCTCCATCTTCCATCCAGCCTTTATCGAACACCTGAAAAAACAGCTCATGTACATCAGGATGTGCTTTTTCCACCTCATCCAGTAACACCAAACTGTATGGATGTCGGCGAACAGCCTCCGTCAGCACGCCACCTTCACCATAACCGACATATCCCGGCGGCGCCCCTTTCAACGTTGATACACTGTGTGGCTCCTGAAACTCACTCATGTTGATAGTGATCAGATTCTGCTCACCACCATACAGATTTTCAGCCAATGCCAACGCTGTTTCGGTTTTCCCTACCCCAGAAGGGCCACATAACAGAAATACCCCCACCGGCTTATTGGGATCACCCAAGTGTGCACGTGCCGTACGTACCCGTTCACTGATGATACTTAACGCATGTTGCTGGCCAATAACCCGTTGTTCCAAGCTATGTTCCAAATTCTGGACAATACTGATCTCATTTTTCACCATCCGGCCAAGAGGAATTCCAGTCCAATCCGCAACCACGGCTGCAACACTGTGGGCATCCACTGCAACCGTAATTAATGGCTGTTCCCCCTGCAATAAACTCAATTGTTGTCGGCAATCTTGTAATTGTGTTTGCCAAGCCAAACGCTGCGCATCATCTGCCGATACTTCATCATTAGCAATCAGTTGCTGGCGTAAGCTGATAATCTGCTGAGCCAGCCGCATTTCATCCTGCCAACGCTGCGCGATTTGCTGCTCCTCTGCCTGCAATTCATGACGTTGGCCGTCAAGCTGTGCTAAACGTGCACTATGATCGCCATCACCACCCAGTTGCTGTTCGCGGCAAACAATCTCATATTCAATCTGAAGTGCATCAAGCTGACGGCGGTAATCTTCCAATACTGCCGGCGGGCTGTGCTGACTGACCGCTACCCGTGCGCAAGTGGTGTCAAGCAGGGCTATTGCTTTATCGGGCAACTGGCGAGCCGGAATATAACGATGAGAGAACGATACCGCGGCTTCTAACGCTTCATCCAGCAATAACACGCCATGATGTCGTTCTAATTGTCTGGACAGGCTACGTACCATCTGTAAAGCTAATGCTTCGTCCGGCTGTGCAACCTGCAACACCTGAAAACGTCGCGTCAACGCCGGATCTTTTTCAATGTGCTTTTTGTATTCTGCCCAAGTGGTCGCCCCAATAGTGCGCAACTGCCCACGCGCCAGAGCCGGTTTCAACAGGTTTGCCGCGTCACCTATCCCTTGCCCGCCACCGGCGCCAATCAACATGTGAATCTCGTCAATAAATAGAATAATGGGCACTGGGCTTTGTTGAACCTCGTTAATCACCGCCTGCAAACGTGCTTCAAATTCTCCCTTCAGGCCCGCCCCTGCTTCTAAACGGCCAATATCCAATGACCAAAGCTGAACATGGCACAATGACGGTGGTAAATCACCCGATGCAATCCGTAGCGCCAACCCTTCTACCAGCGCCGTTTTACCCACCCCTGCCTCACCGGTAATCAACGGATTGTTTTGCCGACGGCGTAACAGAATATCAATCAGTTGGCGGATCTCTTTATCCCGCCCGACAACCGGATCAATTTGTCCAGCACGCGCCAATGCAGTCATATCCTGTGCATAACATTGCAGCGCACTGTCGGATGCCAACTGCTCTCCCCCACTCTCTGCCGCCACTGTTTTCAGTAGGCTATTTTCCGTACTGCCGCACAGAATACGGGTAAAATCCTGTGCCAGACTCTCCGCATTAATCCGGGCAAACTGAGCAGAAATCGCCAATAGATGTTGGCGCAGATTAAAGGTGGTTAACAATGCCAGCAATAGATGCGCCCCTCGGATCTCACTTGCCGCAAAAGTCACAGAACTACATACCCAAGCCTGTTCCACTGCTTCATCAATATGGGTAGAGAGATCGGAAATCGAGCTGGCTCCACGCGGTAATGAATCCAGCGTTTGTACAATGTCCAGCGCCATTTGCTGTTTATCCAGCGCAAAATAACCCATGATCTGTTGCAGATCACCCGCTGCCTGCTGCATCAGTTGATGCAACCAGTGCGCCAGTTCCACATAAGGATTGCCCCGCAATTTACAAAACGTGCTGGCGCTGTCCAAAGCTCGAAATAACGGCGCATTCAGTTTATTAAACAGTGATTGGCGATTGATATCCAACATAACATCCTCGTCCATATTGGTAGATAAAGAAAACAAGTACAGTCTGCTATGACTGCGCAGGGTTATCTGGGCTAAAACAGAGATCACTGCGATCATGATGGTGGATATTCAGCCCTAACCAACAGTTCTGCCCTAGAGACTGAGCGCTTCCTAGCGAACATCCTTGATAATGCTGATGATCCAGCGTAACTCTGAGCTTCCAGGCATATTCAAGGCCGACATAACACCGAACCCAGTCACACAATTGCCGCAGCTCATCACTACAGGATGTTGCAAACCGTGAAGCCGGTAAGAAACGCTGATATACCGGCCAAGAGAGCGGTCCAAGTTCCAGACAAAATGCATATTGCACATCAGCCACCGCAATACCGAGACGAGTAGTACTGCCTAACCGAGCACCAGCATGACCATTGTGCAACCGCAACTGATCATCACGGTCTATCGTCAACCAATGAAACTGGTTTTCATGCAATGTCACCGGCAAGCCAAAGTGGTAACGCAGCAGACACAACAGGCCATCTTTGTTACGCAGCTGCCGGTTCAGATGCCCCACCATATAGTGGTGTGTCCGCTGGTGCCGGAGGCAATGGCCCCGGCCGATCAAACTGGCAAAAAAATAATCGAAGCGGCGGTTATCACTGCGATCAAAAGAGAGGCAAGGTTGAGCATCCGCCCATGCACGCCAAAACAGAGTGATCAGACGGTGCTGAAACAGATTAAAAAAAGCACTCAATGCATGATCTTTATGTTGCTTCTGACGTTGCCAGGCAAACTCGGTGACATGCAAAGGCAGAGGCCCATTCGGGCCAAACAGGCCAAAGTTATTGATATTAATCTGATAACAAGTGCCATTTGGATAAGGTGCAATAGCCGCAATTTCTGCCGGCGCAAAGCATAATGCTGGCTGTTGCCCCAAACGTAAGGGTTCATCACGCGGTAAAGGTGAACGCCCCAGTGGATAAGGTGAACCTGACTGCGCATCAATCCGCCGCAACAACTGAAGCAGATCGAAATTCCACGGCCTCTTTTCTCTTTCAGCCCAAAAATACGCATCAAGTGCAGATGACGCAGCATGCGCTTTCTCTCCAGCCGGTACGATCTGATTGTCGGCATGTATGGCGAATATCTTCATAACGATGTCCTCACTCCATCACATGCCGACCAGAACCCGATAACTCCCCGTTGCACACTGGATAATGTTGTTTCCGCAAAACTGTTTACTGTCACCAAACGGCTAAATAGATGTGCCAATACGCTCCCTATTAGCCAAGGAGATCGGCCAGAAAATGTCTGATCGTCTATCTCCAACGCCACGCTAATCCCGCGTCGAAATAGCGGTGTGCCAACCATATGACGATTCTGCGCTTGCAAGCGGCAACTCCGGATGCCGTTAATTTGTTGAGCAATCACCGCATCAGCCTGACTGGCATGAAAACGTAATAACCGCCGTAATTCCGCTTCACCTTGTTCAGTGGCGCAATTCTGCAAGCTGAAATAGTTGAACTGTAATTGATTGATCAACTGCCAGCAGGCACTACTCTCTGCCAATGCCGGACGAGGTTCAGTAGGGCCTTTACGCAACCGTACAGCAGCAACGGGAACTGAATCCTGCATCACCAGCCCCTCTTGCGCCTGTCGTTGCAGTAATAAAGGTAGATCACGGTTGGTACACAGAACTTCCGCACTGAGATATTTCAAATCGCTGCGCCAAGGCGGATGATGCTCATCTGCCAAAGAGAGATAGACCTCACTGCCAAGATAATCAGAACGCATGCCATAACGATTCACATGCTGTGGCAACAGGCGCGATTCACGGCGGATAGAAAAATACCCCGCATTAACTAACGCATCACTACATTGGGTACGATAAAGGGGATGGAAAATATAGCGTTCGTTGCTGTCATGCTGAGTACCAATACCGCGTAATGCTGTGACAGAAAAAACCTCATAATCAAGCGGACGCATGTTATCGACCACAACATGGTATTCATGCTGTTGTTCATTGAGCGTCATCGGTTCAGCGGTACGGGGAAAAAGATTGATAGCAGGGGTACAATGTAGAGCCAAGTGGCTAACATCCACCACCTTTTCCAACTGTGGCGAACGTACATCCAGCAGGATCTGAATTTCCAATCGCTGTTGTTTACCGGCCTGCGCTAGCAACGGCTGCAAGCCACTGATGCTGAAAAACTGGAAACGGGCCGGAAAGGCAAAATATTCCTGCAACAGGCGATACGCGTCGACATTACGCAAATCAACGGGCAACAACGCCTGCTCGGCAGTAAACCCCTCATGACGCAGTGACTGAGGTGGCAACAATAACCGTTGTACCGCATTGCCGGGGATTTGGCACAATACCCCCTGACAATGCACCATCAGTAGCTCTAATAGTTGTAAAGCGGGAATATCACCGCCACTGAGGTAGAACATCAACGCATCACATTGCAATTCACCCAATGACACATTGTCAAAGCACGATAGCTGAATACGCAAAGTGCCCTGCACCTCAGCACCGCCAAGGGCAGAAAGAGGAACATCCGCGGATACTCCCCCCAATTCCACCTGTAATAAACGCAACGGCTGCAAAGTCACATCCTGCGCGGTACGATAGCGGCAACTGATCCCCTTCTTTTTCAGTGCCTGACTTTCCATCAATGAACCTCGCGGCACCAGAAAACCTTTACTCAAATCCCCCTTAGTGGGATCTGGTTGTAATTCAACAATTGCCATTGAAGGCAAGCCAGCAAGATAGTTAGGATAAAGCGCTTCTAGCAACTGGGCAGAGAAACGTGGAAATTCAGCATCCATCTTGAGTTGAATACGCGAAGTCAAAAAAGCAACGCCCTCCAGCAAACGCTCAACGTAAGGATCGGTAATGTCATTGCCCTGCATCCCTAACCGCCCGGCAATGCCAGGATAATAACGGGCAAATTCATCTCCCATTTCACGTAGCCATGCCAACTCGCGGTTGTAATACTCCAGTAATTTTTCATGCATGATTTATCCTCCATCCACCAGCTCAAAATGCCCGTTTTCCAGATCAACATGGCTACTGAAAGTGAAGGCTAATGGGCGAGAAAAACCCAACAGATGTCCTCGGATTTCAAAACAGAGAATATTGTGAGCATTCAGTTGCTGATCACCCCGCATTCCCGTGATGATTAATTCCTGCGGAATAATGCGCGGTTCAAAATGGATAATGGCTTCACGTATCGCGCACTCAATACTTTCCCAGTTCACCTGAGAAATAAACTTTCCGGCCAGCGCCCGGATGCCAAAATTTAACGTACTGGTACTAACATGCGGCCAAGATGAAAGATCGGCTCCAGAAGAGTAGTGATCGCAGTTAAGCAGAGCCTGCAAATTATGCAGTACCGAAAGGCGAAGCTGTTGAGCGCTATTGCCAAACGGTACCTGTTCCCCATCATTGCCATTTTCAGTCAGACGCTCAAGCAACATAGGAGCGCCATAGATTGCAGGAGAACGGTATACCCCGGCGTTTTTCTCTGGTATTCTGCTCATCATTTAGCCCATATGAATCTGTTCAGAATCCACTTTCGTCACTGCCTGCGACGTAATGATGGTATTACGTGCATGTAAACGTACATAATCGCGGGCCTGGCAATCCAGTTGCCCAACACGTACATGTTCTGCCTGTTCGACCTTACGCAATACGCGCTGGCTGATTTGAACCACGGTTTTCCACAATGCCTCCACACGCTGGCCAAGCAGACAGGCCACATTGACCCAAGCCGTCAACTCATCACCGCTGTAACGCATATGGGTGATATGGCAATCACTCTGTTGCGCACTAATCTGCACAGATTGACTATCAATAGTGATCTGTTCAGCACTGTGGAACATCAATTCGCCTTGCGGAGCAATATGCAAATCTCCCGGAACAGTGAGCGTCACTGGTTGCTGTTCATCAGCCCGACTTAACACCGCCAGCACCCATAGCCGATGGTTATCATCACCATGAATCAGCACCTCATCACCGATTTGCGGTATTAACAAACAACTGATGGCGACACCACATTGCCAGCCACGCTGCTGATACTCCACGACCACTTCCCCTGTTGGCAAGGTATTAACAACTTGCCCGACAGCCTGTTGAGGAAGATTAATCTCCAATGGAAATGATTTTTGCGTTGCGTTCATAAATAAAAATCCCGATATCCCGTTAAGCGCTAACCACGCGCATTCCATGTTTCTGCCGCAAACAGTGCCTCATCTCGCGCCAAAATCCCCCGACGATCGGAGAAGCGACTGCCCTGCTGACAGGCCCGATGCATCAATGTGCGCTTAAAACGCGCCTGGCGCAGATCCGCATGACTGATATCCGCCCAACTGAAATCGGCATAACTCAAATCGCAGGCGACAAAAGAGCAGCTATCCGCTTGCGCATAGCGCCATTGACTTTGAACTAACATGCTGTGGGAGAAATCAGCTTGATGTAGACAGGCCGCAATAAACTGGCCGTGATTGATTTTTGCCTGCCGGCACTGCGCTTCACGTAAATCACTTTCAATAAATAGCGCCCCTTCGGCCTCTATCTCATCTAAACAGGCGCCACGCAGTGATGCGCCTTTAAAGCAGCTTTGCGTCAGTATCGCCTGCCGGAAATCGGCACGATCCAACGGATTATCAGTAAATTGGCAAGCCAGAAAGGTGAGTCCCCGAAACTGCCCTTCGCGCAGATCACAATGGGCAAACACCCCTCGTTCAAACCGGCTGCCTGTAAAGGTCACACTGCGTAGATCCATACCGAACAAAGTCAAACTCTGACAATGGCAATTATGTACAGTACCGTTATGCATATCACTATCGTACAAAGTGACTTTATCAAGTGTGCTATTGACAAAACGTGCATGATTAAGCTGGCAAGAGATGAAATAGGTAGAATTTAGTGCAGCATCTTGCAAAGAGAACTGTTCCAGTTGGCAATCGTGAAATATACAGTTATCCAGATGAGTGCGATCAAAGCAGACTTGCGACAAATTACATTGCTGAAATGAACACCCTTTCAGCGTCATCCCCTGAAAAGAGGTATATGATAACTGACACTGCTGAAACACGGTCTCATCAAGTCTGCAACAACGGAACTCAGTTCCTTCAAAGGTAACATTAACAAACACCATACCAGCCAGATCCCTCTCTGCCAGCAACTCACTCGTCAGAGATACATCCTGAATGATTTCCCCTTGGGAAATCAGCGCGCTCAATTGTTCCGGCGTTAAGGTTTTCATATCAATTTGCCTCCGGCACATGGCAGGGTTTTGCACTGATCAAGCAAAGCTCCCTGCAATTGCGTATTCACATCAACACTGGATTGAGAAATATCGGCACGAAACAGATTGGCGCGACGCAAATCCGCGCCCGCTAAATGGGATTTTTGCAGTAATGCGCCCATCAGATTAGCGCCCTGCAAATAACTATTAGTCAATAGAGTACGAATAAACAGTGAATGACTGCCATTGACGGCGCACATTTGCGCAAAACTGAGATCCGCTTCGCTGAAATCACAGTTTTGTAGTACTGCCTCTGAAAAGTCAGCCGCTTCAAGCAGAATAAGACGAAAATTACAACTGGTCAGCCGCGCATGCTGAAACAGACCAGCACGAATATGCGTTTTACCCGTAAACACACAACTGTCTAAATGGGCATGCTGGTACTGAGCATGATCTAACGCGCTGTTTAGAAAAGTACAACTTTCCATCACCGCATGGTTGAAACGAACTGCGGTAAAGCCGCCATTGATGACCGTCACACGCGTCAAATAGGCATGGCTAAAATCCAGCGCTTCCGGTATGAGATCCATAAACAGGCAGTTTTTCAACCGCGCCTGAGGGAAACGACAATGATGCAACGTACACTGACGTAACGTAATATCACTTAGAGCGGCCTGGGAAAAATCACACATGACCAGTTCAGCCTGTTCCAACAACACACCGCCAAGGCGTGCGCCGATAAAATAACCGTTGTGGCACTTCGCTCCGGTCAGGGAAGCATTATTCAGACAAGCCGCATTTAGCGAAGTGTTATTCAATGAAGCATAAGCCAGCATAGCTTCACTCAGATCAGCCTCATCTAAACAGCAGTTATCCAGATTGGCATTTTCCAACAGAGTATGCTGTAGATTAGCTCGCCGCAGATCCAAACCAGAAAGATCGGCACCCGTTAGATCCATCCCACTGAGATCGCGTTTTGTTGCCATGCAAGCCATCACATGGCGGCGTAACACCTCAGCCTGTTCACCCTGTAATCTGCCTGCCGGCGGACGCGTATCCGCAGATAGCAAATACATCTGATGTAAACTGCGCTGCGTACATTTCAACGCCTCTGGTGTCTGACATTCCGGTTTTTTCTGTGACTGTTTATGCAACAAGTCCAGCATACGGTAGTAACTTGCAGGACCAACCGCTGGAGCACTGGCACGTTCAGCCGCTGCATATGCAGCACTTTTTTTCTGAACCCGCTGTTGTATCCGTTCTGCCTGTCGTTCCAAGCTGGCAACCAGCTCCGGTAACTTATCAGCAGTGAGCGCTTTTCCCTCTTCCTGAGGCAATTCTGCAAGCAGTTGATTAATATCCTGCTCTTGCTTCTCACTCCTCGCCTGATGCCGCCGACGCAAATAAGTTTCACGCCTTGTCATCGTCTCTGCCAGCGCGCTGGGGGTAACCTGTACGTCATTATCTATCCAAGGCGCAATCAGGCTTTCATCCATCAAATCCTGTTCTCGCAGGGTAAAAAGCGCCCCCTTCTCTTTCTCTGCCCGTTGCGCCATCACCTGTTGGTAATGAGCAACCGGCCGCTCAGCCTGTGCCAACTCCATCGCCACCAGCATTTGATGCACATCCGCTGCATCATCTTCATTAATTGGACAAGCGCCGTGCCAAATGAGCGCCATACGTTCCAAATGAGGAATAAACCACACCGTGGTAGCACGTAAATGGATCTCCTCAAGGCGCATTTCTCCACCACGCTGACGCGTGATAAAACAGCGTGCTTGCCAACAAGGTAACGTTCCCTGTTGTACAGCTTGAGTGGGATGCATATTCCAGATACGCCAAGTGGCGCCCGACGGCAAACAGGGTTGTCCACTCAGCCATTGATCCGATCCGGCCATATTGAACAAGTGCCAATCTGTATCGCGGGCAAAACCGGGGAATTCATGCGCCAGCCACTGCTTATCGTATTTTTTTCCCATCATGCGACTACGTTGCGGCCAGCTAAAATCGAGGGGGGAGAAACTGGCTGGCTGCACACACTGATGCAGTGAATGTAGCAGTTGATCCGGATGTTCAACATTAGGTAATGGGTGCAACAATACCCCTTCACGAGTAACAGGTTCATCTCCCTTACCCAACGGGTTTTCTGCGGTACAGTGACCGCCAAAGGCATTTTGCCAATCGAGGGGCATCTTCTCGAACGGCTGTGGCGATGAAGGATGCCCGTTCTGCCAGTAGCGATCACCAAATACCATCAGGCTTTTTTCTTTATCGGCAACCTGAATTTTCGCTATACAGGCCTCTTTTTGTGGTTGATGATTTGTCCAGGCATAACCTGTAGCAAAGAATTCTGCACAGGGTTTAGGAATAGAGAGATCCAACACCCCACCGGTACTTTGTAACTCTTGAGCCACCAATTGCCACAGTTCCGGCTCTGGTCTGATTTGCGGCGAATCACTCATATCCGTCAGCGCCATCACCGCCACCCCCAGATAGTTCTGCTGTTGCCAACGCCACGGGCGGTGCAAAACACCCAGTCGCAGAGGTTTCATGATTTTCATCATCCATTCTCCCGTCTTGGTATGTCAGATAAAAATAGTTAAACCGCTGAGGCTCAGATTCAGTGCCACAGCATTGATATTTATCTGCCCCAAACTAAGGTTGAGAGTATTGGTTGACATATGCAGCGTGGTATTACCGATGTTCAGCATATTATTCGACATCACCACCCCCTCGTTTTTCATGGCAACGGAAGAGTTGGTATAGTTGAGCATATTGACATTTTCCGTCGTGCCACAGACGGTTAAAGTATTGCCGGCATGGGTTTCTATGTGCCCCTCAATCTTGTGCACCATATCTTTGGTTTCAATGCACACCTTGCCGCCACAATTAAGATAAGCATCCGCATCTGCCTGAATTTTCAGGTTATCTTTAACATGCTCTTGCCAGCTACCCTCAATACTTCGAGTGACCGCCCCATTGATCTCGACTTTCTGATCTTTATCCACACGCTGCTGATCAACACCGTTGATCTCGACACTGACACCTCTCTTATAAATTACTGAGGTCGGGATTTTCTGCTGTTGCTGCTGCTTTGATGCTTGCTGATCCGCCATTTCTTCAGGGGTTAATGTCTGCAATGTCATCAGCTTCTGCTGCGCCTGATTATTGGGATCGTTGCTTTCTCGGTTGAGATATAGGCTGTCGCCATAGATGATCTGCTTACCGGCATCGAACAGAATATTTCCCAAGGCATGATGGCTAATATTTTCTCCGGCGTGTTGGCTAATATTCTGACTGACCTGCGTCTCTGATTTACCTTGAATACGTTCATACCGACCACCCGCAATAAAATCTGCCCGCCCACCGGTGCCGATAATCGCGGTTTTCCCCAATCGGAAAGTTTGTATATCCGGCATCATTTTCAGGGTATGACATACACCATGATGCTTGAGATGAGTTTCGCCTTTTATCTCCTGAGCTAAGACACCATCAACGGTGATATTTTTATCGTGCTCAACGGAGATATTCATATCGCGTTCGGCGTGCATGGTGAATGATTCACGTCCCGGCGCATCTTCGAGGAACAGAAAACTGGCATTTTCTACCCCGCCTTTCTTACTGCGGCTCATAAACCCCATTCGGGTTGCATCGTTGGGCAACTGCCAAGGCGGCATGCACTCTTCATTGTAAACCCGCCCAGTCACCAATGGGCGATCCGGGTCGCCGTTGATAAAATCAACCACTACCTCTTCACCAATACGTGGAATTTGTAAGCTGCCATATTTCCAACCAGCCCAACTGCTGGAAACCCGCACCCAACAAGAACTTCTATCATCCGGCTGGCTATATCTGTCCCAACGGAATTTCAATTTGACGCGACCATATTTATCGGTCCAGATGCTTTCTCCCACTGGACCGGCAACTTCCGCCGTTTGTGGACCATAGGTTTTCGGCCAAGGCGTTGCCCGTTGTGGACGCCAAATAACATTAGCGGGTATTGCGTGAAATGCGGCTCGGAACGGTCCTTGGTCCCAACAACTCCCATCCAATTCGTCATACAGCGTACAGTCATATAATTCATATTCCGCATGCGTCACCAGAAAGGGCTGTGCATCAGGCGGACAAGGGCTGTTTTGTAAAGTAAAAGTGCATCCCGGCGCTAATCCGCACGCCGTTGCCTTGCCGTACATCTGTTGTTGCCGCGCTTCAAATCCCTGTTGGCGGATTTGTGCATAAAATTGACCATGTTGATTGTCGATATAACGCCCCGGCCATTCAAAAACATCCGCCTTATTAACCGCACATGATGCTGGATTACTGCATACTTCTAATAAATGCGCCCGTGGTTTACGGAAATCGTAATCATCCAACGTATAAACTCGTGGCGTAATTTCCTGTGCTGTGCGCCAGCACATAATACCTTCCTGGTGATCAACCACACCGGGTCGTGTTGCTAAATAGGGGATTTGGACATAATCATCATTAAATGGCTGATGGGCATTTGGCGAGTCAGCCAGAATTAAAGTATGTCCTTTTTCATGATGGCTGAAATAATAGTAGATGCCTTCATGTTCCATTAATCGACTGATAAAATCAAAAGTACTTTCCTGATATTGGACACAATATTCCCATTGACGATAATGGCTACGGAGACGATTCTCTATATTAATATGATATTCTGCCAACAGGCTGGCAATAATATCCGGCACACTCTGCCCCTGCCAAATACGGCAGTCACGGTTTTGTGTCAAATACCAGAGCGAAGGATGCAACGTGAAAATATATAACTTATCGTTTTCTTCCTGTAAATGATGTCCGACATATTCAATACGGGTAATATCACCATGTAGGAAACGGGAACCACCCTGTATTAGTGGGATCTCCAAAGCCATACTTTTACCCAACAATGACTTCATATCGAGATCATTACGTGGACAAAGAAACTCCACTTTAAACTGATACAGTTGCGACAACGATTCGCTACCAATTAATTTTCTGAAATGCAATTTATCGCTGTCAGACTTATTAAGTGGTATATGCGCCACAATGCGGACATCTGTACGATAATCGGATGTATGACTCATCATAATCTTCTCCACGTCTCACTGTCAGGGAGCAACACTCACGCTGACCTTCTTAGACGATCATAAACCTTACAGATCTAAGCAGAACATCAGGTGATAACATGAAATTGATGATGGTTAAGTAAAATGGAGCAACAGATGATACGAAATTCAAAGAACGAGTGCAGCCAACAAAGAGGCAACTTGAAAGATGATGGGTATATACCGCACTATTTATCCGATGCGTCGTAGAACTTTGCCCCACCAAGTTAATATTGAGCGCAATGTACATCCTGATCGCCCAGAACTGTTGCAAATGATTGCCGATCTGCAACCTAGATAGGCACCAAAATTTTTTGTTTTATGAGTCTATTTTTTGGACATATATTTATTTTCAGAGTAGGATTAAATCCTACACACCTAACTGTAGGTATGCCATGCGAACTACACAACAATTCAGTATCACATTGCCAAATGAAATGGCTGATATCGTAAAAACTAAGGTCATGACGGGAGAATATGCCACGGAAAGTGAAGTTATTCGGGATGGCCTGCGTGCGTTAATGGCCCGTGATCGTGCGGTTGAAAGCTGGTTACGCGAACAAGTCGTCCCTGCGTACGATTCCATGAAAGCGGATCCGGCACGAGCACTGACTGTTAACCAAGTACGAGCAAGATTAGCTACTGAACGCAAGCAGAATTAAAGTGAGCTATCGTGTTGTCTTTTCACCAGAGTCCTCAGAGCAATTGGTAACACTTTACCACTATATGGCTGTTACTGCCTCCCCAGACACTGCAACACGTTATACAGACGGTATTATCGCTTTCTGCGAGAGTTTGCAAGCTTTTCCTCATCGCGGGACTCAACGTGATGATATTTGTTCCGGCTTACGGATTACCAATTACAAGAAACGAACCGTGATTGCTTTTGATGTTGATAGCGATGTTGAATTAGTTTCTATTATTGGCATCTTCTACGGCGGTCAGGATTACGAAACTTTTCTGCAAAGCGATTCAGAATCTGACATATAGATCTGTGATGACCTTATAATCTCAAAAGCAGCGATTAATGGTTGAGGTAATAAAGTGGCTGCTCCCGGCCCTGATATCTTCGCCCAATATTGGGCGAAGATATCTAGCGATGTTTACTACAACAATGTTGACTATTATAAAGAGAAAACCCGTCGTGCGGCTCCCACAGCACTGGTTCCATAGTCTATCGCATTAGCGATCCCTGTTGTGGTCAGGACCCTACCTCTGATCTGATTACCAATCATACCAGCAATATTATCGATACCACTGCCGATAGCACCTAGCCCTCTGGAAATCCAACTGTCTCTTCCCATCACTCTGTGCAGGCCTGTTCCAATGCCACCAGCAAGCCCGCCGAGAACACTAAATATCGGCTCAAAGACAGGTCTGGCTACACTGAAATGCACTAATTGTCTGGCTAAACCAGCGGCATATGGGCTGACAGCCCGGCCTAAGAACCTACCTAAAAATCCGCCACCTATTACTCTGTTGATAGCCATTTCCGCCCCCAAACCAGCGGCATAACCCACTGCGTAATTCGCTAAATGTCCGGCGGGGTTACTGGCGACATCTAAACCAAAACCAATCCAAGAGCCATAATAGGTGCCAATACCGGCATGGATCCCTGCCCGAGTACTTCCTTGCGTACCAGTGATCATCCCACCAGCCGCCCCACCAGCCGCTGCCCCGATTTCATGTGTAAGAGTGGAGGAAGTCCCCAGCATGGTATCAATGGTGCCTACGGCACTCCCGGCCCCAATAGCGCCACCTATCCCACGGTCAGCATTATTTATCCATGATCCCACAGCACCCGTTACCGCCCCGGCGGCTGATGCAACACCAACACCTTGTGCCCGCGCACCATAAGCCGCGGCTGAACTCGCGCCGGCAGCCGCGCCAGCCGCTGACTGTACTAACGTCGATTTCCCCTGTACGAGTCGAGCGAGTAATGCCCCGCCTTTTTCCAGCAAGCTACCCACGTTATATCCCATCAACGCACCAATCCCAGCACCTATGGCCGCAACCCCCAGAATGACAGGGATAGCCGCGCCAGCCGTACTGGCAATGGCAGCCGCAAGACCCCCAATCGCAATCCCGCCGGCAATGGCTCTGCCAATTTTTTGTCCCCGTCTCATTGACGCAGACATCCCCTCATCGGGTTTACGGAACAGAAATGAAGCAAACCAAAATGTATTCCGATTTCGGTTCGGAGACGGTGCTAACCCATCATGGTCAGTTAATGTGATTGGGTTATTCCTCACCATCCGGTACAAATTCAGCCCATCCACAGTTCCTGCTGGATCAGCACTCAACCATCGGCCCACCCAAGGCTGATAATAGCGATAGCCGTAATAATACAATCCAGTGGCATCCCGCTCTTTACCGGAGTAACGAATAAATTTGTAGCTGGCTTCTGTCTGATTTTTCGCTGCCCATACCGCAGTGCCGCCGTACGGATAATACTCTTCCTGACTGAGAATTTGCCCTTCACTATCCAGTTCAAGCTGGCTGGAGCCAAGAAGATTATCGTAACTGTAGCGCACCTGATTGTTATCGATATCTGCCGGCTTACCACTTTCCCAGTGCAATACCCTTACCTGTGCGCGACCCGCTTCACCTACTGTAATCACCTGCAAATTTTGAGTTGTTTTATCTGCAACTCCAGTTATGCGTAGCTCTAATCCCGGTAGATAAGTCACCCGTTGTACTTGAGTACTGTTACCCGTCTGCTGTTCACTCACTTTTAACAGCCGCATTCCATCACTGCTATAACGATACCATTCACTGTCACTGCTATTTTCACGGCTCACCGGTGTGACTCGTTGCAATTCACCACGAATATTCCAATCCAGATTTTGCCCTGGCATTAACGTCTTCTGATGACCGCCTGAATCAAATAGCGCATCCACCTGGGTTGGATCTGTCGTTAATGTACTCAATACCGCCCGGTTACTGCGGCTTGAAATGGTCATATCTGTGGTGTAACTATTTTGAGTCGCAGGTGAACTGTGTCGGATTTGGACCAAATTACCGCCACGGTCATAAGTATAGGTACGAAGGTAATTGGTATAGGTGTTGTTGTCGGTAGGAACAGGTATTACGGGTGAGGGAAGTTGGTTGCTTTGCTGGCCGATATTGGCCATTTCACGCCCTGTCGCACTAATAAGCTGATACAGAGAATCATAAACATAGTGGTTCTCAGGCTCCACTTTCTGATTGCGCCAAAAGCGGGTAGCTTCGGCATCATTATGGATACTGACGACATTCCCCACCGGATCATATTCATAGCGTAGATCCTGCAATACTCTCGCCCCTGATTGACTCTCTTCGGCGCGTCGGGTGGTAATACCAATCAGACGTTGAGTTTCCGGTTCATAACTGTACTCCGTAATCACGCCGTTACCATGCTCTTCACGCAACTTATGACCTGCGGCTGACCAGCTCAGGGACTTAACAATCACCTGTTCACTCTGGCCTTTCACCGTTAACCAACTCCCTTTTAACTGACCAGCAATATCATAAGCCAGACGCTGAATATTGCCTTTCGCATCGGTTTGGGTCAGCAAAACCCCTATGGCATTAGTTGTACTTTGTGTCGTATAGACCTCATTTGCCAGCATCCGCTGCCAGACAGTTTCATCGTCACCGCTCCAGTTCACCTCCCGCCCCTCAGCCAGCAATTGGTGAGATTGGGATAAAATAGCACCAGCCAGTGACTGACTTATCAACCGGGTCACTCCCGCCGTGTCGTAGTGGCGTATACACAGACCGGAGAGGTTATACTCTTTCTCCTCTGTTGTATTCTCAGCCCAGATAAAGCGCTCTGTCACTTGAGAAGTCTCTTGGTCGGAAACTTGTTCGCTCACAGATAACAAGCGACCGGGCAACGTGTTGTCTTCATAAAGACGAGTCTGACGAACACCTGTCGCATTCATCGTCATTACCGGACGACCTTCAATATCATTTAATGCAACAGTACGGCCAGCATCGACACTCTCTATCCGCAAAGCATTACCAGCCAGATCATGCAGCCAGACAAAATTAGGCTTCACCGAGTTATTGGTCTGCTTTGCATCATACAAGCGTGGGTCAATACTCTGATTCAGGTGTCCACGAACATTATACTGGTAACGGGTGACGCGGGTGTCAGTGTCCCCGCCTGCCACAACACGGTGGAAACCAATATCACGAATGGACAGGCCGCGATTATCTAACACACTGACTGTTGGGGTTTGAGTATAAAGAGCAGTATCAAACGTACTCATATCATATTCCTTTTATTTTGTTTTAAAGCTTCCCTTCCAATGAAATGGAGAAAGATAGCAAGATTGATTTTAGGTATGACAGATCCTCTCCCACTCTGGCTACCAGAGTGGGAAGTCTTAGTTAAAAGTTAATTTAAAAGAGTGTTTTCTTGACTTGGCTAGCGAAGCTGACGCCGCCGTCGCAGGCGGTATAATGTACCTGCACCAGTACATCATCCATATTCGCCAACAGTGACGCCTGAGTGTCATCCGCCTTCAATGTGTTGCCATCAATATGTTCATCCACAGAACGCGGGAAGTTGAGCGTCCATTTGGAAACTGCTCCAGTCCCCTCAAATGATAGATAGCGCTCATCTTCCAAACGCAACTCAAAGCTACCGGCATCATTAATGCCAGAAGAGAGCGCCACCTGCTGGCTGGCCCGCAGATTGGTGACAATATGCGTCGCATCACCCTCTTTACCTGTCGGATCATTGAGACGTTTAACACCATTGATATCTGCTGCTAACAATGTACTGCTGCTGGTCTGAGTGAGCGTTGCCTTCACGTTTTGATACGGCCCGATCAACGTCGGCAACGTCACTGACACGGTTTTAATCTGGCGCAAATAGTGCCCCGGATAGTCGTTGTCAAATAGCTTTTCGCCTAATGTAAAATCAACTTTGCCTTCGGTTTTTAACTTATTGAAACCATCATCACCCAATAAGTTTTTGAGCGACACAGTACGGATCACATTAAGACGGCGTTCGTGACGAGCCAAATACGCTGCTTCCATCTGATGCAAATTAAGTTGCAGCGTCTCCCCTACTTGCAGACCACGATAATGGTCATTCCAAGTACCAGTCTGGATAAAAGTGGTGGCGTAATCACCCAATTCATACTGCCAGCAAGCTTGGGCAGAGAGGCAGAGAGCAACCACGGCATCATACGCTTGATAATACAACGCGGATAATTGACCACTCAGCCACTGGTACAGAGTCGCTTGGGTGAAACGAGTAGTTAAGTAAGTCAACATGGTTCGAATTTGTACCTGCTGTGCCTTCGCCTGTTGCAGGGAAGTCTGAGCTGCTTTCTCGCGCATTGCCAACGCATCTAACTGTTTCTGTAATGCGTCGACCTCAGACTGTGCCTGTTGGTACTGGATTTGCCACTCTTCACGGCGTCGGCGGTAATTCTCCGTGGTTGCCAGACGATCGGCCACCACGCTGGTGGCTTGTCCGGCAGCCATCAGCCCGATGGCAATCGCTTCTGTTACCCCTTCATAGCGCGAGCCACCATCAGCCAAGCCAAAGATATTCGGGATCACTTTCAGTGCCCCACTGGCAGTTTGTACACCGGTGGAAGAAGAAATCAGGGATTGTGCTGACGTTTGAGTGTCCATCACCAGTTGTTCCGCGCTGGAGATGTTGTTCTGATACAAGGTGTAATAGTGGTCATGACGTTGTTGCGCCGTCGCCTGACTGGCTTGCAGCGCCAGACGATCCGCCGCCAATCCATCCAACGCCTGTTGTTGTAACGTGATGGCATAGCTGGACATATCCAACAGTTGCTGTTGCGCCAACTCTTCTTGACCGGCCCGTTCGCTACGTTCCAACAAGCTAAGCAGGTTCTGACCAAAACCGGTCAACGTACCCACAGCGCTGTAAGCCCGCGGTAACATAGCGCTGAAACGGTACGGTGGCACTGTTAACACGGCACCACTAACACCATTCGTCAGGGTACCAGACTGAGCACGCTGAGCCAGCAACGCAACTGGATCAGCAGGTGCAGCATACAGCGGCAGCGAAAGCGGCTTGCCATCAACGGTCAGGTTATGACGCAGATTGTATAGCCGTGCATCCAACGTATCCCAGTGGGACAACATCAGAACATTGAGAGGTTCATTAAAGTAACCATTATCTGCCAGTTTCAAGTAGCTCACATTGCGGCCCGGCAATGCAGGTAAAACGGTATTACTGTTAGCCAACTGGTGCTCAAAATCACGTAAAACCGTTTTTTGCCCGGCAGCCAAGGTATCGAGGGTTTGTGGTGTCCAAGTGCTACTCAGCGACACATCCGGCCGAGGCCCTAGCAATTCAGCGGCCAGATTGTAATAGACACGGGCCTGAGTCAGACCGTCACGAGTCAATTGGCGGTACCACATGTCTCCCTGAGCAATCAAGTTGCTGGCATAGGCGATAAACACCGCTTTCTGGTATATCACCGGATGGGCATAAGCCTGAGTGTCTGGGTCTATAGAGTCGCCCAAATAACGAGAAAGATCGCTGTGTCCTTCAACCAACGGGCGTACATTCCAGTAAGCCGGGGCATTGTGTGGCTTGTTTTTCATCGCCGGGTCAAAGATGTAATGCAAACTCTTTTGTGCCGGCGAAAATTGCTGTTCGTTGGCAAAACGTGTAGCAACCAAAAACGGCAGGTGAAAGAATAACTCCCAGAAATAGAGGCCATTTGAACCGTTAAAGTCCATTGGTTCACTTTTGCCGTCAGTCACTAAATCAGCTTCCAGAGAAGGATCTGCCTGCAAGGTATAATCCAACAAACTATCCAGCCCTAAATTTGCCTTTTCAATTAAGGTACGCACAAAGGTGGTATTAAGACGGGTTTTCGCGGGTAAAGATGAGGTCAAGAAATCCAGATATTGCACCAAACCACGTTTACTATCGTAACGGGAAATCAATCGCGGAATGGCATCTGGCGCTTTGCTATCCTGTAATGCGACATAGACATTGAACCACTTACTGACCCAGGAATAGGCCCCTTTTTTCCCTGATGGGCGGTCATAATGATCCCACACGACATTCAAACAAACCTGTAGGTAGTTTTTATTCGGATCAGTGGAGAAATCCGCTTCGGACAGGGTATAGGTTGTAGAATAGGTCGCACCGCTGGCAAGTTTGAAAGTTTGATCACTGTAGCGTTTAAACAGATTACGCCCATCCGCCGTCTCAGCATTGATTTCCTGATAGAATTTGCGGTTATCGGCGATTTTCTTGAAGTTTTTTATATAAGTGAGATGACCAGCACCTGCGAAAAAGGCAATCAAGGTATCAGTACTAATAGCATAATTTATTGCACCGGCCCAATCCCCCAAACGAGTACCATCCGGAATATACAGGTTATAACTGCTAGGATCATCCCCTACCCAAGCGATACCGCCATTTTTCACAGTAACAGAATGGTGCCCATAAAGCAGGAATATGGAATTCCATGCATCATTAACAGGCTGGTTTATATCCCATGTTCCATTAGGAGTAGACCCTCCACCATAACCCTGGGGATAATAGGTGATTACTGCATTATGGAAGCTGTAATAGTCTTCATCATCGTAATCCAGGTAAAAACCCTCATCCCCTGTCCATGAAAAGCCATAACCAGACGTAGAATTGTTCTCTCTGTCAGCACTCCCAAACGTATGGCGGTTAATAAAATCCCCATTAGTTGTGGTTTGGATATGGAGTGTCAGACCATCTTGATCGATATCCACATAGGCACCGGTAGTACCCTGCTTCAAGTCATCAACTTTACCTACCCAACCCGTATTTTCAGGATCTTCTGTTGAACCAGTAATAACCTTAGTAATCACATACTTTTTATCGTATACCGCAAATTGCAGGCAATTCTGATCATTTGTTTCATCACGGTAAGTACTGAACAAAAAGTTTTTACTTAACGACTTGAGACTATGGCGATTAAAGGCTGAGTCACAATAGAGATAACCATACACAGCAGGACGGTTTTGATATGGAGTCCCCGTAAAATTACGCACAAACACCCCCAACATCAGGCGACCATACGGGTTACTGTCAGTTTCCTCTGTCGGGTCAATACTAAAATCGGTAGTAGCCAGCAGATTAACCTGTCGTAATGCCATATTCGATTCATCAATCAACAGGCTGGATCGCTGTGTTTCTGAACTTTCACCTGTTTGCTGCGTCATCAGCGTGGTAGTATTTGGTGCCGTCCAAGTATCATCATAGCGTTTATAGCCAAACTTTATGCTGTAAGCATGGGTGTTACTGATATCTTTGCCATTAGCGTCTTTCTCTTTCTGTACCGCTGGGTCACGCTCAACCCAAGCTACATACAGTCGGTCGTTATAAAATACTGGGCGAACGGTATGTTCCAGCACCGTATCACCAGACAGCGGCAAGGTGATTTCCTGCCAATCATTCCAACAATTTGGCGTTACTGGATTTCCCGCCGGATCTTGACGATTTTTACTTAAATCCATCTGACGCCAGTAGTAGCGATACGGTTTAGTGGTAGTGCGACCAATAAAGTAATAAATGGCTTGATCAAATTTATCCTGATTAATATAACCACTGAGCACATACAGATTACTCACTGCTTCAAACTCATTGAGGTACGCCAGAACAGCATCTTGCACCCGGTCCGGATCGAGTCGGTTCTGGTTTAAAGTCGTTTCCAGCTCCGAGAAATAATGGCTTTTTTCCTGCCGGGTGATGGGAGAAATGTAGTTCTCGGCGTAATTTCGAACCTCAGCCCCCGCAGCCCAGATGGCATATTGGTTATCATTATCACGCCATTCGTTAGCGGTAGAAGGTTCCATTGCTTGGCGCCCCGGTTCAGAACCATTGACCAGACGAGTCATATATTGCTGTATGCTGGCAATCGCTTGTGCTACCCGACTCGTCTCAACCTCATCAGCCACTTCCGGGTCAATTAGCAAATATTCGTACAAGTCTTCCACCGTCACTGGCTGACCACTGACGCCTTTCAGCGTTGGTGCCACAAAATTCATATAGCCAGTCACCAACGCATCACGCTGGGATTCATTCAGTTGTTTTTCCATTGTCGATAACATAATTATCTGCCTTACTTAAATGGCGGTTTAGAAACAGCCTCATTGGGGCCGTACGGAAAAATCAAATCCACTCAGATAGTGAACGTACTCAGTTACTACCCTTGACATGGAATACACCAGCTACCAGCGCCTGACCGGTGCTTTGCCAAAGGGTATAATCACTGCCACGACTCAGAAGATAGCCTTGCTGTTGCTGTGTAACACCAAGACCCGTCTGGTTCTGTGCCTGTTGCAGACGCAGAAGCGTATCCAGTTGCGGAGTGGTTTTAGCAATCCCGCCTAATACCGCCCAAGCGGCTTGCAGTTCGTTAGCCTCCCAACCCAACAGAGTTGCTAACGTTTGTGCAGCATCAGCTTGGCTAAACTGCGTGGTAGCATTAGCCGTGCGCAGGTAGGCCAGTACATCATCTTCGGTACCACCAGCTTTACCCACTTGGAGCAATAAATCGCTATAACGGCTCAGGGTATAGAGCATCCACAAACTAATATCGGTCACTGTTTCTGCGGAAGCACCAAACCAGGCTGGATAGTCCAACAAGGTTTGCACCATTGCAGGACTCAACGTGAATTGCTGGGTTAACAAGGAGCGGCGTACCACTTCACGTAATTGACGCAGATAGTCAGCGGGAATATCGGCGGCGGTTTTAACGATATCTTTCAATGCCCAAGTCGCACTCAACCACTGATAGACAGTTTTTCCACTCCAACGCAGCAACAATGCGGGCAATGATTGACTCACATTCAGAGTCTGCGCCAACAGACTGACGGCCACGCCTTGCTGAGTTCGCTGTGCTTGATTCAACGTATTTTTCAGAGTGGTGATTGCCAGCTTTTTATCTGCATCAGACAAACTTTGTGCATTGACCACAGTTGCTATAACACTTTCCAGACCTGCATCGGTCACCAGACCAACCTTATCAATAAGCGGGCTATTACCTGCCAAGAGCAGAGCAAACCAGTCAATAGCCTGACCATTGGTATCAACTAATGGCGCACCACTGCGGGATAACAACGAGGCATCCACAAACGTACTGCTCAGGTTCTGCCACACCTGACGGATAAAATTCAATTGATCGTCAGTGCCCTGAGCAGTGAAGGTAGAGTTGTTGCTCAACAGTAAAAGTAAGGTTTCAACGGGTAAATCGTGCTGTTGTTGCCATTGAGCGATCGCACTTAGCGCTTGCAGCAAACTCAGAATATCCGCCACCAATGGGGAATCTTTTTGCGGTGCAGTGATGATGGGTTTTCCTGCCAATTGCTGCCAGACGATGTCTGTACCTGCATCTAATCGATCAGCCAAGGCACAGAAAGCCTCTGGATCTATCCCCAATGTACGCGCCAGATTAGCCAGACGGTAGAACGCCGACACCACAAACAGATTACAGTTGAGCGTGCTTTGCGTGACATTTCCCTGCTGGCGAGCAATATTATCCGCCAATAACAGGAACTGACGATGATTAAGGCCCAGTGCAGTGCTAATATGCTTAACACGCGCCCCATCTCCCCCGGTGGTCAATGTATAGACAAAATCCTGATTATCTATTACAAACGGCGTATCAAAGGCGCCGACGGAGTTAAACACCTGATCTAAGAACGGAGTTGCCGGTGTAATGGCAAACGGGGTCACCACACGCAGCCAACCAGCAAATTGTTTGGCGCTAACACCGTATTTCGCCTGATAATGTTTGAACACTCCCAACACACGCAGCGTATTGTCGTTCATCAACAGCGCACTATTTCCCGCTTCCGCATCCATAGCAGAAGTCACCAACAGGTCAATATCTTCATAGGGCAGATTCAGCCATTTTTGTAGGCGCACGATGCGGTTGATACGGTCCAACTTGTCATCGGTTAGATTGTTAACCGTCAGAGCAAAATGCGCCTCCGCGCCACTGCGACTCAGGGTAATCGCCTCTGGTTTGCCGGCATGAATAAAGCGGGCACCGTAAGCAAATGGCGTCGCTGTCGTGTCACTAGAACTCACATTATCAGACTTAACCACCGTAGAACCCCCGACAGTTGAACACAACATCAGTTCTACCTGGGGTACAGTCAAACTTGTTCGGCCAGTCAGTATAGTCATATCGCTGAAACTGTTCTTCGTAAGCGAACTGTCACCATAATTTAGCTGATAGAAATCCTGACCAACGGTTTCTGTAATGATTTTCTGTTGTTCCGGCGAAAGCTGACTCGCCATGATTTGCAGTCGGGTCAAAGCACTGGCAGTCGTATCGCTCAATTTTCCTTTTGCTGTTGCCCAGAAGTTTTGCGGCAGATCCAACGTCTGTGGCAAGGTGATATCTTGCAACGTGGTACCCAATACCGACTGAGCTGTCTGAATCTGCTGATGACCATAATGATACGGCAGATTATTCGGGTAACGGGTGGTGGAGAGTTTGGCATTTACCGCTTCCAAATCAGCCAAGCTCAGTTTCTTCTGAATGGCTTTGGACAGAATTTCATTAACCAATTGTAATTGCGGTACAACCTCATTGATCGCTTTATCATTAATTAACAAAGCCCCGATATCGGGTCGGCGCTCCACCAGCGTATTCATAATGGCACTGGCGCCACTCTTTTCCTGTTCAAGGGCCAATTGATAAATATGAGTCAGATAAGCTACCGGCGCATCATTCGCTTCCGGCGAACCACTCGGTGCTTTATCTTTCCAGCCCGTGTTTGCATCCAGAAACTGATTGGCGTAATCCGGGCCTGATACAGAGAACGGACTTCTCAAGCTAAACTGAACAGCTTCACTAAGAGAATTACGGCGAAAATGATGTAACACCTGATGAGCATAGCCCACTGCCAGGTCATACATTTTTTCAGCACTGCGCCCTAGATCAGCACGATGCTCACGAATAAAACGCTCACGCGGCATACGTACCACATCAAACACTGAGGTATAACCAAGGCCGGTCAATTTACCGGGTAAGTTGTGGATCTCTTCGGTGCGGGAAATCAGGGGACTGGCGAGTTGATTCATACGGACTCCTGAATTGAGGTTTATCATGAGAAACAGGTTTTTTCGCGCAAAAAAATAATCACCATCGTTATGTATAAGAGAGGGACCAGATCAAACATGTGCCTTTAGAACATCAGGTCCTCCTGCCTTCTAAAGGCGCTATACACAGTGATGATGTGTGAGGAAAAATATAATAAATCACAAAACTTGCTTACATTAAAAAATAAAATACAGACAATAAAATAACTTTACCTTTATATAATTATTTAGAGTAAATATTTACTTATATTTATGATTAATTTACAAAATCATTAATAATAGTTTGTAAGAACTCACTTTTAATAAGGTAATACCAGTGTGCTGGAATATTAATACATGACTGAGATAATAGCAGGAGAATAGTCTTTTATATCAATGTGATGAATATTCTTGATGTGTTTTTATTATTTTTCTAAACAAAATATTCTATTGAAAGGTAATGAGAAGTGAATAAATCAAATTACAGGCTCAGCCAGAGCTGTAACTGGCTTTTTTTATGTCTAAAATCCTTACATCTTAAAAGGAATGTCGTTGTTTTCCTCTGCATACAACCCTTTTTGCACTGTAATGAGTAGTTCTTTCAGTGTGTTTTCGAGGTAGCGCATGAAATCAGCCTTCCCTATAGTCCTGCTGTAAACTGGCGCAGGGATAAAGCGTTTCATTTCTTCCTGGAATGTGCCTGAGGCGATGAGCGCTTGAATAGAGTCCAGTCGTGCCTGGAGCAAATCAGCAAATTCAGTTAAATGATAATCCGACAGCTTGCGTTCGATCAGGCTGACATCAGGGGCAACCCCCTGCTGTTTCAACCAGACCAAATCCCACATGTCACGATGACGAATATGTTTGGTTGTTGCGGGGAATGAAACCAGCTTATCAGCCATGATCTCAGTTAACTCTTCCACCGATACGATTGTTTCTGAGTAGCCATCAGGTAAAACAGAGTAATTGCGTGTTAATGGGCGCGGATTCTTGGTATACGCCGGAATGTTTGCAATCTCAATCTTGATACGCTGTTTTGGCAAATCCTTCCGCTCTGGTGCTGTAGTGACGGAAACTTGCCATTTATCGATTTTCACATCGGCATACTCAGGTTCTTTTCTGAGTTCGTTCGGCTCCTTTACCGTAACCTCAAGACCGTAACGTTCCCCCAGATACTTTTCGACGCTCTCTTTAATCCTGTTCAAGTCTGCCGAACAAAAGTTTCGGCCACCAGCAAAGTCTAAATCCTCACTGAACCGGTTAGAGCCATAGCATAGCCTTAGCGACGTTTCCCCCTGAAAAGTCAAGGTCTTCAGTAAACCATCTTTAGCCAAGCAATATAAAATGTCATAGTGCAGCAGTTCTTTCTCAACCACGGGCCTGATGTTGGCAAGCCCATCCTGAGTAACGATTTCATCGACAATAATATTAAAATCAGCTTTATCAGGCATATTCCAATTCCTCCTGTTGGATCAGATGTGTGTTTCTGCCTACTCGCCTTAAATCACGAAGAGCTGTTTCTTTTTTAGCGATACGCATCGGCCCCCGGCTTTCCAGCGTTCCTTTCAGAATTTCGCTTGGCCTCCTGTTCGTGTGCGTAATCTCAATGACCCCCCAGGGAGTCTCAAACTCCCCTGATCTGCCTGTTGACATGATCGTGAGTCTATCAATAGGGATTTGCGAGATAACTCCATACTGGGACAGCGCAGACTCAAGGCTGATGTAGTTATATTCTCCACGCCTGATATTGATTGCGATACTTTCCAACGGATACGCTCCCAAGCTCATGCGAGCATTTGCATAAATCCCTTTGGTGATGCGCACCAATAACCCCGCTTTGATAAGACGGTCGATGGATTTCTTCAATGTTCGTAACGTTTCATCAGCAAAAATGACTTCCAAGTCCCGCAAAAGAAAGATGTTTTTACCCATCTTACCTAATTCGTCTAATGTTTTAATTGCAGTGACCTTATCCAACTCTCCATCTCCACATTAAACCCCCTTTAAAGGGAGTTTTGTGTATAGATGTATATTGTAGCAATTATATCTACACACATAAACCCCTTTAAAGGGAGTTATGTGTTAACATAAATCAGTAAAGACAGAGCGGGTTTGGTTTTATAAAGGATTAATCCTTCATCAAAAATTTTCTGATAAGTTTTCCCCAAACTATTAATTAGGGCTTCAACGTTGATAGTCATTATTTATATAACCTCAGCTCTTGATTTAGCCAATTCATCTAAGATTTAATATTTCAAACTGTTCGAAAATAAATTGGCTTTCGAAGATAACCGTCCATCTATTGTTGATTACCAACGGACTTCTGATGTGGGTAAAAAAGTCACCAATCTGACCCGCTCCAGCAAATCGTAATCAACTTGCATGCTAGTTGGAATACGAAAATCCAATAAGGTATATAACTCAGTCCAGCCAATCTCTCTAGTTAACCTTTTCCTTGGCGGAAGTGATTTTTCTGGCTCACCAAAATGTTCATGAATCCATTGCCTAGACATCAGCAGTATCAAAGGGGAAGGCAATTCATTAGGAAATATAAAATTAGGTCGTTTGTGATCAATTAAAGTCAACGTTATCTCAGTAAGTATTTTATTTTCCCGCAAAAATGATAAGAAAATCCCTTCTTTAACCATATCAAGAGATATATCAGAATCTCCGGGAAAACCTGTCGGTTTTGTCTTATAAGGAATTAGCCCTTCATCAAAAATTTCCTGATAAGTTTTACCTAAACTATTAATTAGGACTTCAACGTTGATAGTCATTATTTATATCACCTCAGCTCTTGATTCAGCCAATTCATCTGAGACTTAACTTTCCAAGCTGCTCGCAAATGAATTGGTTTTCAAAAATAACCTCCCATATATTATTGATTACCAACGGACTTCTGATGTGGGTAAGAATGCAATTGATTTCACTTGTTCCAGCAGATCGTAATCAACCTGCATACTGGTTGGTATGCGAAAATCCAAAACAGTGTATAAATCAGCCCATCCAAATTGACGCTTCATTACTACCTCTGGAGGCTGTGATTTTTCAGGCTCCCCAAACTGCTCATGAACCCACTGTCGTGACATTTGAGACACTAAAGGAGATGGTAACTCATTCGGAAATTGATATAAGGGTTTCTTTTCATCAAATAGAGTCAATGTAATTTCTTTTAAACGCTTTCCCTCGCGATAAAACGCCAGAAAAACTCCCTCTCTTACCATATCCAGACATACCACTTCATCACCAGAGAAACCTGATGGCTTAGTTTTATAAGGAATTAATCCTTCATCAAAAATTTCCTGATAAGTTTTCCCCAAACTATTAATTAGGGCTTCAACGTTGACAGTCATTATTTATACAACCCCCGTTTTTGATTTAGTTTATGCATCTTCGATCTGGCTTTTTCAAGCTGCTCCTCTGTTGCACCATAGTCCTTCAACACCGGCTTTATTGTATTAAAATCACGATCTACTGCGATTCTTAGATCCTTTGCATCCTGTTCTATTTGAGACGGGTTATTTCGCCCCCCATAAGTTGCACTGAACTTCTGATGAATTTCCGCTGGGATGATAATAGCCGCAACATCTTTTGCATATCTGCTAACTGACCTTCAGTAAGCCTCGGATTTAATCTTTTCAAATAAGCCTTAACAGCCGCAGCCGAAGGCATATGATCCGCATGTGTTCCATTTCTTAGCCTGCCCGCAAAATTTCTATACAAATCCACTTCAAACAATTTCACCGGCGGTTTACTCAAATACACATACACCGGCGGCATATTCGGAATGGGGAATACCAGAATATAATCGCGGAAATCCTTCTCTTCCGGCATCGGCAACGATTCAATATCGCTGCCTACTTTAATCCGGGATCGGCAACACGGTTATTTGCGACGGAATAAACGGCTGTTCTTCATTCCCGGTATGCGCTGGAACCTGAAACTCCTGCTCGTTCGGCGTCCATAAAATTGTCGGCCGGGTTTCTCCCGGCTCCCAGAACTCGTAATTACCGGTGGTCCGATTCAGCGTCATCATGCGAACCGGCACTTTATCCAGGCCGCCTTCCGGGCTGACGTGATAGCCCTGAACCGTCATCCTGCCGCTTTTTTCATCTCTGATCCAGCGAAAACGTACACGAGTTGGTGCTTTACCGTACTGTTCCGCTATCTGTCTCAGGCGATACGGATCTAAGTAATCCTCTTCCCCCTGATTTAAAGACGGTGAATAAAACAGCCCCATTAACCCAACCGTTACCGGATTCGGTGCCGCCAGCCAGCGTCCAGCACTGATAGCGCCACCACCAATGTAACGCATCACCAGTGTCTCGCCATCTGCTACCGCGCTACGGGCAGTGGCGGCCACAGCGGTAGCAGCCGCTTCGGCATTATCTTTCCCACTACGAAACCACCGCTTATACCACGGTTATTTTTTATCCTGCGGCTTATCCGGTTCTGGCGGGTGTTTCTTGTCCTGCGGAGGTGGTTCAGGCTCTTGCGCCGTGACTGGAGTAGGAGATGACGGCACCTGATATATCGCCATTCTGCCAAAATTATCTGCCGGTTCAGGTTCAGTTCCAGCATCGGTACACCCTTTACCCCGCTGGCAGGACTTCGTAAATACCGGTATCGGCGGCGGAGGTGTCGGCGTTACAGGCGGCTTTGGCTGAATACTACCCGTTTCCTTTGTCGGCGAGGAGAAACTCTGCATCACTATATGCTCGCCCATTGAATGTCATGGTGTGGTCACCGGTAATAATCTGACCGCCGCAAGTTGTTTTATCACCAACGAGCAGGAAATATCCTATTGCCATCTATTCACTTCTCCATTGATTCACCTTATGAAGAGTGGCTCTAATTGAAATCATCATCATGTTATTGCCACTTATAGATTAATAAGCGTTCAATAGTGCAATGAATTTTAATTAAAAATATATAGGAATATTCTGAAATTTAGATAAATGTGGTGGATTAACGCCCGCAATTCACCATGAATTACAACAACTTTACACAATTAATTAACAATTATGAGAATCACGAATAAATTGAATATCCGTTCAAAGTGCTGACCAAAAGACCAACACTTTGTCAATCATCTGCAAAACTATTCAAGCTTTGATGGGCTTTACCAGATTACCTCTGATAATCACAGAAAGGCTATGCGCTTGCACAAGCAAACATGCTTTGTTGGTGCAAACTGCGAGCAAACTGACAATTTAAGGCTAACTCTTTCCTGC
Source organism: Photorhabdus sp. S10-54 (assembly GCF_963878145.1). Classification (NCBI taxonomy): domain Bacteria; kingdom Pseudomonadati; phylum Pseudomonadota; class Gammaproteobacteria; order Enterobacterales; family Morganellaceae; genus Photorhabdus; species Photorhabdus sp. S10-54. Next base: position 44,055 of record NZ_CAWNXG010000020.1, read on the forward strand.
TATGTCCACGAACCAGTAAAGCTTCCCAATGGTGATGATGACCAGGCACAAATCCTGTACAGGCAAATCCCGCCTGCTGCAAAATTTCTATTGCCTGAAGAGTTCCTTCTCCTACCGGCAGTTTCACATAAACCAGTTTGTGTGCCGGTAACTCTGCTACCTCTTTTACCCGCTCGGTTGTCTGCTTTTCTATCCACACTTCCAACCGACGTCCATGATTGGTTATACGGATATCTGCACCAGCCAACGCCTCTGGTTGCAGAGGCTCTTGACCAAACACTTGGGTCACCGATGTCAACCACCTTTGCCAACCGGAAGGCCAATGTAACTCTGGAAACGGCCAACTTTGTAAAGGTAAACAACCCAGTACGATGCTTTCCGGTCGCGCCTGATCAAATGGTGATGTTACATAGTCCGGTAACAATCCCGTAGTGTGAAACCCCAGATTTTGGGCCAGACGCTGACTGTAGTTATGTGACGACACTTGCTTAATCGTGAGTATGCTTAACCCTATTTCTTTGGCCTGATCACACAAATATCGCCCAAGAGCGGTAGCAATACCCTGCCCACGCGCCTGTGGATGTACCGCAATCAACGCCAGTTCAGCGCTTAATGAGCAGCGTTCATCCCGCCACAGCGCCGCATGCCCCAACACTTGTCCATTTTGTACCGCAACGGCGGAATACCACCGTTTTGCCGCGTTATAGCGGCCAAGCATGGTGGGTAAATAGACTTCCGGGTAGACATAATCTTCGCCGTAAACAACCCGAAATAACGCACTAACACCGGTAGAATCCTCTTCCCGAAATAATCTAATTAATGGTATTTCTGGATTCATGCTCACGCTGCCTTCTCTTCAGCACCATAACCACGATGATCAACTACCCGCATCAGCTTACCGGAGCGTGGATGAGTGACCATATTTTCCAAAGCGCAGTAAGTGACCTCCATATGCAGTAATCCCTGATCACATAACTCTGCTATAGCGGGTTGCGCCGCCAACAATGTCTGATGTACTGATGTTGTAGATGGCGCCAGTGATGAATCGCCAGCTAACAAGAGTTCTATCTTATCTATGCCGCCCTGACGGCTCAGCAATAACTGCCAAGCCAGTATGCCCTCTTGCTGTTGCAGTAAACGCGCAATATGGTCAGGAAAAATGGACAGTGAGCACACCCGAACTCGGTGAGCGCTACCCGCTCGCCCCTGCAAAGCGAATTTGCGGCGCGGCTGGTCTGACGCTTCACACCAACAGGCCATGTCACCAGTAGGATAGCGGATAACCGGCATCAGACTCCGTTGCAAGTTGGTCACAACCAATAGGCCATTTTGGCCAGGCGCCGTAATCGGCTGACCACTGGCTTCGTCAATGATTTCAACAATGGTTTCCGTATCAAAAACCCGATGTTCGCCGTAATAGCAATCGGGAGACGCCGCCCCAATGAGACCCGCATCAACGCTGGCGCAACCAACTGAACCAATACGCGCATTAGGAAATACGTGACTCAACAGTGTCAATTGCTCTGGAAACAGGCTTTCACCGCCGTACAACAGACGATCAATGCCGGGCATAGACTGACCGCACTGCTGCAAGGTACTGGCAAAACGTAATAGTTGCACCGTCACCCCGGCCAGAACATTAATCCCCAAGCTGACAATCGCATCGGCCAGTGCCCGATCATCAACTGACCAGGTAAACGGATATTCCACCACCGGCACCGGCGAATAGGACAAGGCGCCGTGAATAAATAATAAACTGGTATACAAATCACCAGCCACAAACAGATTAGCAACACGGTCACCAGGCTGTAATTGCTGTGCAAGCCCTTGACCAAATGCGCGTACAAAAGCACGCCATTCGCTACAACTGAACACCGACATCCGACCATCACTGGTAGAGCCGCCGGTTTTAAACACATGACCACCGTTAACAGGGCCGGTTAACACCGGCCAGTTTTCCAGCGATTGCGATTGCTGCCAATAGTCAGCAGGATTGATCAATGGCAGATCAGTTAGCGCCCAACCAGATCGCGGCAGATCACGATAAAGATTTTTAAAAAAAGGCGCATGATTGCGGGCGTATTCAACCAGATCGTGTAGTGATAATGTCATGATTTTCCCAAAAAGAAATATTATTGGTCTCAGAATCGGCTATCCAGCACCAGCGGCGTTTTGCCACTTTGCGGGTGACGATGGAACTGTCCAGCAGGTGTAGGGATAACTTCCAATTGAAGTAAGCCACCACTAACAACCTGGTTCATCATCTTATGTTGCAGCAGATGCACACGTACCTGATCAACATCTCCGTCGGCTAATATATGGACATAATCACAACCACTGGAGTTGTTCCCTACCAGCCACTGCACCGGAAACGGTAGCCCGGCAGATAATTCTGTTGGGTTCAGAAAAATAGAACCTACCCGTAATAACGCACCATGACGGCCTTCCAGTTTAAACCGCGGCGTTGGTAATCCGCAGGCGCAGAGACCAGGGAGCCAATAACCTAAGTCACCTATATCATAACGCTGGACCACCTGCCCTTCCCGTGCCAGAGGGGTAAACACCAGTCGACCGCTTTCCCCTGTCGGAACAGGCTGATCACTATCAAGAGCCAAGATTTCCAGCCATTGAATATCAGATAACAGATGGAACTCCCCTTCTTGGCAACAAGCACAAGCATGGCCTAACGGACCGGCATCCACGGAACCGTAAATCGCCGATTGAATTATCTGTACACCAAAACTGGACAGAAACCGACGTCGCTCTTCACCAATATGCTCACCACCGGTAAAAATTTTGCGTATCCCACCATAGGCGCGCAACGCAGCCTCTTCACATTCAAACAATCGGTGGATAGTGCTTGACATTCCCGCCAGCGTATTGATTCCCTGAGTGACAATAAAGTGCCTGATTTGGCTAAAATCATCGTTTATTGGCCCCCCCATCGGGTAATGCGGCACAGATAATTTATCCAGCACAGTGAAGAAACTCATCAGACCGCCATATAAGTTACTGCCATAAAACAAATTCATTACCCGGTCTTGGGATGGGTCCAGACCCGCTGCGAACAAACCATCTGCCGCAGCCTGCATTTGACTGTGATAATCTCGATGGCTGAAACCCGCCAACTTTGGCTCACCACTACTGCCACCGCTACGGAAAAACACCTGTGCTTTTGCCGTCATACCGCCGCTCTGAAACTTTGCTTTATCCATCACTGGAATCCCTGCCAGTTCCGGCGGATTGGCCGACCATTTATCCAACGTGACATGGCCTGGCAGTTGTTCAGGTTTCAAACTAACGGAGACACGTCGCGCCAGCCGAGTCAATGCATAAACACCATCATGAGGTTCACCCTCATAGCCATCATGCATCGTACCTGCCTGACATATCCGGCTAACACCGGCGGCCAACAACTGGCGACTCAGCATCGGCAACTCTTTTTCTCTCGCGATCAAAGCACAACTTTGCAAATAGGCGCGCCACGGCAACAAAACCTCAACCAATTGTGCACGTGGCGCCGGACGGACTTGCAAAGTACGGTACAAAGGTGATGGCGCAAGCTCTTGACGCTGTATCCAAGCTACTCGCCAACCATTGCCCTTTTCTATCGAGCCACACAGGTCAGCAAAAGTGTGATCTAACTGTAAGAATGCCATCTGACTGCTGATTTCCGCCGCTTCCTGTATGTCTGTCTGTAAGGCTGGCCACATTGGCGCACGTCGTGCCAGTGCGGCAGCCACAGCACCAACGACTTCCCGTAAAACGTTCTCGTCAGCGCTATCTACCAACAAACACTGTGGGCTGGAACACGCTTGTTGGTCAAAACGGCAAACATCATCAGCCAATGCATCGTAATCAGCATCACTGGCAGCCATCGGCTCCAAATAAGCAAAACTGATACGATGTCCCCAATCTATCCAACGGCAACCGGGCCGTAGTTGGCTACGGATAGCGGTCAGGGCGCTATTACTGCCCCAGGCTGATACTGCATCAGCACAGGCCAGTAATTCTGATAATTGATCAGACGGCAAAGGCAACACGGATATATAAGGTGCCAACGTGCCGCTCAGGTCATGACGTAGGAATTCAGCCAGTATCTGCGCATTAAGGCCGTGGTCACTGCTACTAGGACGTAACCAGTTGACATTACCCACTAGCAAGCTCTCTAACACTGCCATAAATGGCAGCAAAGGCGCGTTGGCTGGCGTAATATGCACCACCAATCCCAACGGTTGCCAAGTTTCAAAACGGGGTTGTGTATAGTCAAAGCGACGCAGAGAAAAGGGTTGTTCTCCCAGTTCGTGCCGCAACTTTGCCTCTAAAGAATCGCGATGACAGAAGTGACGTAACGCGGTGATAGTGGCTGTATCCAGCGCAAGCTTAACAGCAACAGTATCGAGATCATCAACGAAGCGCTCAGCACACGCCAATACCTGTTGTACACTTGGGGGACAAGCCAGCGTCTCAGCCAAATTACCTTTAAGTTCCGCCAATACGCTAGCGGGCTCCAAGTCAGAGATAACCTTACCATTCACTAAATACATTTCAGGACTCCTTTATCAACTCAGAAGCGGCAATCGCACAACTGCGGCTTTTACTGGTACCGGCACGACCTAATAACTCAAACCAATCGGTAGCTAATTCACAACCACATTCAGCGGCCGGATGCAGCACCGCCAAATCGCTCACCACAATACTGTGTGCCGGGCTGGAAGTGATATAAGGTGATACCAAATGCAGAAAACCTGGCTTACCATAGGGTTGAACCGCCATGTTAGCTGTATCACGGATATAAGTTCGGGCATAGACCGGCACATGAAAATGGTGATTTCGGCACTCAACATAAGGCACTGGATGCTCCACCGAACCGTAACCATCCCGGCACCGCTCGTCAGGAATACCCAGTTGTTCCCCCAAACGCTGATACAGTAAGGATTTTGGAATAGCTTTATCCGCGTGCGTTTTCCAACCTCCACCTAAAAAGACCAGTGACTCAGGATGCAACTGCACCGGCGGCAACCCCATTTCCTGCATCCGCTCCAGTGTGAACCACAAGAATGCCGGAAAGCCCAAGATACGCACCGGCAGCCCTTGTGCCGCAAATTCTTGTAAGGATCGGATCACACCAAAAGGATCAAACTCATTGCTTTTTCCATTGTGGCGCAATGCATAACAGGCTTGGTTTATCGGTGCATACTTACACAGATACTGATCGGTATACGCGGTTCCCAACGTAACCGTGCCGGCAGGCTCATAACTTAGCAGTAAGTAATTGCAAGGCTGCTGCGGCGTATTCCAACCGTAATACTCAAAAATCCGTTCAACCATATTTTGAGCTGCACGCATACTACGTACATCGTAACGCATACGGCTCTTTTGTCCGGTTGTCCCCGAAGAGGTCAACTCCAATGCATTCCTACCAGCGGTACTGAGCAACAACTGGCGTTTGAAATAATTAGCGAAAATAGGCGGCAAACGCGACCAATCATCCAGTTTCTCCAATCTTTCCACTTCCAGATCGTTAGCCTTCAACCACTGAGAATAACCGGGAGTATTTTCACAGTGGTACAGAGTCAACTCACGCATGGCAGCATCAAATAATTGGTCGCAAACGCTATCGACCCGATAAGGATGATCAAGCGCACAAAGGGCGTCAACATAAGCAAGAGAGGTCAAAAGTCGTCTCCAGAAATTAAAGAAAAAAGGGCATTTACTGCCCCTAAAATAATAGGTACATTGTTTCAACCTCCGGCAAATAAATTCCGCCGAAAAAAAATAATGACATGTTGAATACAACTCCTTAACCAAATAAAAACAGGTCACCGCTCTGATAAAACTAACATTTAATTTTGTTAATTCCTTGTAAGAAAAACAATAAAAACACAACAATTATGATTTAATAAACGCTAATGTAATAACCAATTTATATTTAATAACCTTATCGACGAATTTAGACATCATTATTTATACCCGTCATCTTTCAAGTTGCCTCTTTGTTGGCTGCACTCACTCATCCCGGTCACATAGTTATCTATGCTCCCGGGGACTCGCTCCCTTGCCGTCGCGATGCATCTTGAAATCCATAGGGTATATAGTCAATATTTAACATTTAAAAAAATAGAATACTGAGATCTCCACGATATTTACGTAATTAATATTTATCATGATAATCAACAATGTTATTTCTTTATTCTCGGTCAATTTGTCCAATAGGGAAGATCTCTAAACCCAAAATAAAACCATCAAATTCAAAGGAGTAAACTTATTATTTTCAACGAGAAAACTATTTCGGGTAAAAAATCACATGATCTATTTCTATTCAATGATGAGCAATTTTCAGAATTATTTACAGCATAATAAGAAAAAAATTAACGACCTACATTTATATTATCGGTATTTACAATACCTAAAAGTAAGCAATTTTTGATATTACTAATACCAATCAATTTTTTTATCAACATAAAAATCCATCAAAAAATTAAAAATAAAAAACATATTTCTATACACATGATAGAAATTTTCTTTTATATAATTACTTTACCTATTTTACTAATCATTCATGTTAATATTTCTTTGTTAACCATTATAACTCCTGGGAAGAATAAAATATTTCAATAACAACCAAAATAAGAATTGCTAATAAGCAACATTATATATAATGATATTTCAATAAAAAACAAAAAGTTTTTATTTTGTAAATATCTAAAATATACAAAATATAACACTTAACTTTATATGAAATACCAATCTATAATACTAAAAATATAATATTTGTATTTATAACTTACAATATCCATTCTTTATTTTACAATTTAATCAAGGATTACAATATAATATTATTTATATTGTAAAAATAACAATAGAAAACTAATTAATCTATAATGCATTTCATTATTTTACATTAACTCGTGTAATAATTACATTATTTACCAAATTTATTATTTTATAAATGCAATATAAATTCCATATTATTTTAAATGGCTTTTATTTAATGAGTTTAATCGACAACCAGATATACCCGTTATCTTTCAAGTTGCCTCTTTGTTGTCTGCACTCGCTCACCCCAGTCACATAGTTTGCTATGCTCCCGGGGATTTACTCCCTTGCCGTCACGATGCATCTTGAAATCCATTGTGTATAATAATTATGACAATTTATATTTTACACAATGATATCTTAATGAAAAATTACATTGTAAAAACATTCAAAACAATATAAGACCTATACTACAGACATTATTCAGTTTAATTGAATTGAAAATTAAAATCGTATATCGCTTTAGAAAAGTTGGATCATCCAATAAAATCATTTGGTAGGCCAATATTATCAGTAAATTTAATAAATTATGTTTTATTGCATTAGAATATTCAATTCAGAAAGTATCTTACGATACCGTATAGACACAATGGATTTATTCCATCATGACACATAGGATGAAGTTTAAGTCAGTGATCCTCATTATAATGTCTACCTGACACGAAAATTCGATACACCCGATCAGTCTGGCGTCATTAATTGACACCAGATTAACCAATCCAAATTTCATATATGGATAAATATCAAAAATTATTTAACCAATAAAATAACTCACCCTTATAACAGATAACCGTACTTCCAACTAATATTTCCCGGTACGCAACTATATGTTAAATAAGGATAGATTATTTCTCCTTTTTGGCAAATTAACCTATTGGCAGAAAAAACAGCTATGAGCAATAGCAAAAGATCCTGGCGCTGTTTTTTACGATACTTGTACTCGTCTGCCTATACTTGTTACCGTTATTCGGTTGCAGCAGCACCTTTGAGCAGCATACTTCTGAATGAGATTATTCCTGCTTATCTCCTGACCCCCTGCATATCGTTGGTATCTCAGAAGAAAGATTACCCTCATGACATGGAGAAGCTGAACTTAGCATTCATCCGCTGCTAAACAGACAAAAATTTATTCCACACAACTAAAGAGGTAAGTTATGAACAACTTTAACCCCAAAACTTATCAACATACCCCCACTATCACTGTTCACGATAACCGTGGGCTGGATGTCCGTGAAATCCGTTATCACCGAGCTACCGCAGAAGAGAATGCTGACGTCCGTATTACCCGTCATCAGTATGATGCTCTCGGACACCTACGCCAAAGTATTGACCCACGCCTGTATGACGCCTGGCAGAAAGATAACTCGGTAAAACCCAATTTTCTCTGGCAGTATGATTTAACGGGCAACGTCCTACGTACAGAGAGTGTCGATGCGGGTAATACTGTCACTTTTCATGATATTGAAAACCGTCTTGTCCTGACTGTAACTGCAACGGGTGTCAAGCAGACCCGACAATATGAAGACAACTCTCTGCCCGGTCGTCTGTTATCCGTAACCGAACAAGAGCCAGAGGAAAGGGCATCCCATATCCCCGAACGTCTCATCTGGGCTGGAAACACATCGGCAGAAAAAGACCAAAATCTTGCTGGTCAGTGTGTACATCACTACGATACAGCAGGAGCGACCCAACTGAATCGAGTTTCCCTGACCGGAGCGGCTTTATCACAATCCCGTCAGCTACTGGTTGACGGTCAAGAAGCAGATTGGTTCGGGGATGATAAAAAGATCTGGGATAAGAAATTAAGTAGTGATGTATACACCACCGAAAACAAAACGGATGCTACCGGTGCTCTATTGACACAAACCGATGCCAAAGGAAACATCCAGCATCTGGCCTATAATGTGGCTGGACAATTGAAAGGCAGTCGGCTAACCGTGAAAGGCCAGAGTGAGCAGGTGATTATCAAATCCCTAACCTATTCAGCCGCAGGACAAAAACTACGCGAAGAACACGGTAACGGTATCATCACCGAATATACTTACGAGCCGGAAACCCAGCGACTGATGAGCATCACAACCCGTCGTTCAACCGATAGCAAGGCTTTGCAAGACTTACGTTATGAATATGATCCGGTTGGCAACATAATCAGTCTCCGTAACGATGCAGAAGCGACCCGCTTCTGGCGCAATCAGAAAATGGTGCCAGAGAATATCTATACCTACGATTCCCTGTATCAGCTTATTAGCGCAACAGGGCGCGAAATGGCGAATATCGGCCAGCAGAATCAGAATCTCCCCTCTACAGCACTACCTTCCGATAACAACACTTATACCAATTACACCCGTACTTATGCCTATGACCTTGGTGGCAACCTGACCCAAATCCGGCATAGCTCACCCGCGAGCCAAAACAACTACACCACAGACATAACCGTCTCGAACCGCAGCAACCGTGCGGTACTGAATACCTTAACCACTGACCCGACCAAAGTGGATGCGTTGTTTCAGGCAGGTGGTCATCAGGAGACATTACTACCGGGACAAAACCTAAACTGGAATGCACGAGGTGAACTACAACAGATGACACCGGTAAAACGGGATAACCACACCGACAGTGGCAGCGACATAGAGTGGTATCGCTATGGCAACGACGGGATGCGGCTGTTAAAAGTCAGTGAACAGCAAACGCAGAATATCCTCCGGCAACAACGAGTCGTTTACTTGTCAGGATTAGAACTACGTACAACCCAAAACGGTGCTACCACAACGGAAGAGTTGCAGATTATTACAGTGGGCGAAGCCGGTCGCGCACAAGTGCGGGTTCTACACTGGGAGAGCGGCAAACCGGAAAATATCAACAATAATCAGGTACGTTACAGTTATGACAATCTAATTGGCTCCAGTCAGCTTGAACTAGATAGTGATGGGCAAATTATCAGTCAAGAAGAGTACTATCCATTTGGCGGTACAGCGCTATGGGCCGCAAGAAACCAGACAGAAGCCAGTTACAAAACGATCCGGTATTCTGGTAAAGAGCGGGATGCTACCGGACTGTATTATTACGGCTATCGGTATTATCAGCCGTGGGTGGGAAGATGGCTAAGTGCGGACCCGGCCGGTACTATCGATGGATTAAATCTCTATTGTATGGTGATGAATAACCCAGTTACGCTTACAGATAATATGGGGCTCTCAAGTTTAGACTGGCTTGATCTAGCCATTGCGCAAAACAAACCTGATATTTCACCACTTTTGTATAAACAAAATCCAAGAGTTGAGCAGAGATACAAATATTTCACCAAAAGCACAGGTGAAATATTAAAAGAAACAGAAAGAAATGAGCAAAAAATAGAGGAAATGAAACAGCAAGAGCAAGATGCGAAAACACCAAATGAAGTAAAACAGAAACAAAAACAGAGAATAAAAGAATCCCAAAAAATGACATACACCAACGCAAAACTAAAAGGATATGCGGCCCATGCAGGTATTATGCATGATACTACCTATAAAGATAAATTTTTAAATCTGAGTGGTAGCTTAGGTGCAAAAAATACCTTCCCTGGGGTGCAACTTATCAGCGAAAAAGCGAAGCCCGGTTTCGAACAGTACCACCCCAATAAACTTCAAACCTCCAAACGTTGGAGGCCAAATATGGATCTTGGTAGCTATCGTGTTACTAATGAAAAAGAATTTATCGCGGGTATACAAAAAGCGTATAAAGAATCAGGCTCTGCATTACACCCACTAGTTGAACAGAGGATCAAAGCACATATTAAGGAAAACAAAAACATTTTACCTAAAATGGCCGGTATTGCGGGCCTGCATGCTGAAGTACAAGCCTTAAATTATATGGTCACTGAATTTTCTAAAAATGGAGGAAATATATCAAGTCATTTGAGTCAGACCTACATATTCACACAACGACTCGTTGGTGCAACAAATCAAGATTTCCCTGCTTGTCATAATTGTTCTGGAATATTGTCTGGCATAGAAAATGTCATGACAGGAAGAGTAGAAAATTACAGAAGAATGACACGTAGATACTCTGTAGCGTAATAACTTCATCCAGGGAAAGAATATTAAAAATATTCTTTCCCATTACAGGATCAGGCGTAGACATATTGATTATGCCATTCCTACCATGTTTGCCATGAATAAAAAAACAAGATAACAAACTGTTAAAAAATATATAAAAAGAGAGATAGAATCTTTTATTTCTTCGATATTTTCAATGTAAATTTCGAACAACCGATGGCTGACAAATCAACAGTGACTTCATGAATTTCAACACCATCAAGTCAAACCATTTTCCAATGTACAATTAACCTTCACTTAATATTCATGTAAAACATTCATGATGATATACTTTATATTCTGTATTTTTACGCTAATATAAAAATACATTATATACCCGTCATCTTTCAAGTTGCCTCTTTGTTGGCTGCACTCACTCACCCCGGTCACATCGTTCTCTATGCTCCCGGAGATTCGCTCCCTTGCCGCCGCGATGCATCTTGAAATCCATAGGGTATATATAATTTATGATTACTATTCATAAATGCAATTATTTCATAGGCAACAAACCATCCAGAATAGTAATAAAATACTGTAACTAACAGATCAATAAAAATCATCCAAACAAAACAATATCAAATAAAAATATATTTATTATGGTTATATTCCTATGGTAATTATTAGTTAGGCTATTGCATTTATCACAATAAAAATAGAAATATCAGAGAAACTATTGTTATTTCTATAATAATCATCCATTTTATCCATTAACCAGGAGTTGAAGATGAGAGAAACTGAAGAAAAAGAAAAAGGTGAAATGCTTGGAATTAATAATCATTATTTTTTCGTTATTAATCTTACCAATGAAAACTTAATCGGTGATGTGATTTGGAGCAGTTCTGGAAATACGAGCACTCTCAATGTTGATGGGTTACATCCAGCAACCGCTTCACTTATCCAAGAATTCTATCCAGAAAGTTGGAAAAATGATTATTGGCAATGGACGGCAAAAGGGAGAAGATATCAATTAAATTGTTATGACGATGATATCTATGTCGCTGTTGTGATTAGCGATTTTGGCATTAGTGTATTACCCACTGGCACCAGCCCGGATGCATGGAAATGGTAGCTTTTCTTCCACTTCATTATTTATGTAAGAAAAATGCATCATGTGGAAAATATCGATAGCACTCTTACATAAAAACAAGCTCGCAAGTCGACAAAACAAAGATCGTGATGGCATCACGATCTTTGTTTAATCGAATTAAAATCTTACCCTGGGAAAATTCTTGAACTTTATTATCCTCAATCACAAGCTCGCCTATGTTGTTCGTTGCCCCAGATTACCAAATTAAGTGATTTATCCTACCATTCACAATCGGCACTCTAGGGCGGATTTTTCCTAATAATCGTTCTTGTCCACTCGATCCTTTAAGGGACTCACCCCTAATTTTTAGCAAACAAAACCGAATTTTAGCAAACCCAATAAAATCACTAAACTTTTCGAACCCTCAGCAGAAAGTCCAGATAATCATCAGAATTTACTCTATATTTGCAACTATATACTTAATAGAAAGAACAATTAAACATGTATAGGATAAATACCCATATAAATTACTCATCCGTAATCATTTATTTAGGGTAAATTATTATCAGACAATCCCTCTTTCTCACTCCATTTTTTTAGTAATAATATTCTATCTTGTATATATCTTTCAGACAATACTTCCAGTTTCTCTATTTTTCCTACTTGTAACTTAAGAAAATTATGACTGAATTCACACCAAGAAACTAAAAAGAATTCATTATTGAAAAAGACCGACAGTGGACAGGTCGTCTTCACAGTATGTGTATTATTTAAATCAAGAAAAGTTATCACTATTTTTGATTTATGGTATATCGCTCTTCTGATATCAGATAACATTAAGTTATTATTTGTAACTTTGCTGTAACCTTCTGTTTTTACAAACATTGGCGAATAATATAGTTGATCACGCTGTTCTTCAGGCAATACTGCGGCAATCTTAGATATAAAGCTATGAGCAGACTTAGCCAAAACAACATCATTCTGTTCAATAACCCACTTATTGCCCAAAACTAAGGCATCAATTTCATCCATCGTAAACATTAAAGGAGGTAACATGAATCCGGGCCGTAATATATAGCCCAAACCGGGTTCACCCTCTATATTTGCCCCCTGACTATTTAATAAAGCAATATCTCGATAAAGCGTGCGCAAGCTTACATTTAAATCACTAGCGAGTAATTTACCACTGACAGGATACCTTCTTTGTCTCAAGTATTGCAATAATACTATAAGTCTTTCGGTTCTTGACATTTCCGTACTCCTCATTTTAATAAAAATCAAATAGGAAAGGCTTTACTGAATAAATAGTATTGAGTTACTAGCCAGTTACCCAATATATACCCGTTATCTTTCAAGTTGCCTCTTTGTTGGCTTCGCTTTCTCACCCCGGTCGCATAGTTCGCTATGCTCCCGGGGATTCGCTCCCTTGCCGTCGCGATGCATCTTGAAATCCATAGGGTATAGCTATTTATTCTTAATTATCTATCATGGAACAATGGCGAGATTTCTCTATAAAACCATCAACTCGAAATCCTATATTTAATATAGCCCTCAATTGTCAGGATTGACGAAAATATTATTGCCGTCTTACATAATTACCAAAATCTGTCAAGAATAAATGTTCGATGCATTACGCCGAAACAAGGTTGAAGTAAGTGTCTAACATCATACATAGCGCAAATATTTAAAATTTTAATATACTGTTAATTAATACAAAAAATAAAATTCACACTCAACAAGATAACTTATCATAAGTAAACTTACTATGTATTAATGATATAAGAAAACACAAATATTAAAGTCAATTCTCATATTGCCAGTTAATACCTCAGCAGAAAAAGTATGGCCTTATTATTCTGACATATCGCTTCGTAATGCCTGGGAAGATGTTTTGATTTTATTACTAATGTAAAAGAGCAGCGGAACTAAAAGGCATACCCAAATAGGTCTAACCTTAACTTCTGTTGAAAAAATAAATTTCTTTAGACAAGATAAATAATCCTTAGCTTATCTTTAATTTATTTTTAATATCAGATTATTAATATCAACCGATAATATAACATAAGCACACTATTGTGTTTACTAAAGATAAAGGCAAAACCAATATTTACCCATAACAATACCTCAGTTGGTTAATAACTTTATGTTTTAGATTTGATAATTATTTTTTCTGTCAATAATAATCATCTGGATAATCTAATGAATCTGTGAAAATTTTATAACTCTATATAAGAACAGTTATTCACAGCCTGATGTTCATACTTTAACCCTATTTAACGCCCATCCCATTAGACTATTTCATTTCCCATTTTTTATAAAAAGAGTGAACCAAGACAATACTTAAACAAAAATGTTAACTTTTAAATACATGTTAGTACATCTCAAATAAGAAGAAATGCAACTCATTCTCATATACTATATATACACAATGATTCTTGCATGCTGTCTACATTCACTATTAACTTACAAAATAATAGTCCACAATAATGAGTTCTAATGGAATAGGCAGTTATACCTGTTATCTTTCAAGTTAGCCTTTTTTATAGCCATTTAGCCAAAATTGTTCACTAACCCAATCTGAAACTTGTATCATATATTCGTTTATTTTATTTAAGCAAACATGAGCCTCTGATTCATAACATAATAACTTATGATTATCACCCCATAATTGATCTAATTTTTTCACTTTATCGATCGGAAATATATCATCTAACTCACCATGAACAGTAAAAACCTTGGTTTTACAAGGTAAAGAGATATCCAATTTAATTTCGTCAAAAATAGACTGCATACGACTATTATCTTGCATAAATGCAAACTGGAAATCTTCTTTAAGCCTTCTTGGCAACTTATCAAACTCTGCTATTTCAGGCCCACCGGATAAATTGACGATACAACAAAATTTATCGCCAATTCTTTGCGCAACGCGTAGAGCAAAATAACCACCAAAACTAATTCCTAAGAAACAAAGAAGATTACTATTAATTCTGGTATCATCTTCTAATAATTTAACTATAGAACTAATATATAATTCCATATCGATAGCTATTGGCGATTTTCCAAGATTTATTCCCTGTCCTGGTCCATCAAATATAGCTACCGCCATATTTTTCCCTAAGAAAAACTCGGCCAAAGATAATATTTCAATTTCAGTCATTGAATCCAATCCATTGGATAAAATAACACAAGGCAAAGGATGATTCTCTTCTTCTTTATACCCTTTAGGGAATATAAGGAAGAACGGCATATGAAATTTATCGACGACAATATATTGGTGCTCAACCAGCAAATCACTATATTTTATACTAGATAAAAAACATGAACGAATATACTCTCTGAGCTGTATCTTTCTACTCCTATCACTAAAATACATAAATTCTGCCCAATGATAACAGGCAGCGGCACTCCTCAAAGCACGAACATGACTGACTTCACTCTTAGCCGAGTTAGCGATATTAATATAGCTATCACCCACTTTTGACCAATTAATCATCCATTCATACCAAAACTCTTCAGAGGATAAGTCTAAGTTTCCCACCGGAAAATGACTCAATGCCGCAACAACATCTCCCCAATGAACTTGGGGAGCATATTGAGAATTTAGGAAAAATAGTCTTGGCATAAAATAACCACAAGTAGCAAGAAGTTCTGGCGAAATTCTATTGGGTTTATTTTTATTATTCATCTTATTTTCCTTTGATTTACTAAATACGAGTGTCTAACCACTCTTTGCAGGCAAAAACCATTTTCTCACTATTTTCTGAAATAGCATTTTTTACTATCTCTTGTTGTTTCACTTTATCTTCCGTACCAAATTTAACTGCACATAAATCATGATTTAACTCAACATCATGACTAGAAACAATGAACGAACCACTTCCTTTACTTAATATACGCCATGAGCCACTATGGGACTTTAATACTAAAGGCGGCTCTGGTTGAAAATATTCAATCAATAAATTATCCGCATCACAGAATCGTATACTACGGAAAGTCTCATTTCCATTTGGTGTTGATACTTCCATATTAAATTCTTGATGTTTATCATCATTATAAATAACTTTTACTGAATCACAATGCGGTAATATATTGCTCCAGTCATCGATATTTAAAAAGATCTTATAAACATCATCAACCTGGTGAGGAATATAATATCCCGCAGTAAAAGTTAATAAATTTGATTTTTTATGACTTTCTACCTGGCTTTTTATACTATCCATCTCCATTCGAGTATTATCATTGATAAATGAGATAATAAAGGAATTAGCCTGGTCATGATTATCAACACCATCAACGATACCACTGACATCTTCTAATAAACCCCAGTTTCTTTGTACTGTTAGAATACAGCGTTGATCATTAATAGGAATGATTTGCCATCTGCCATTCATTGTTTTTAATAATGGCATCGGTGTAGGCATAACATAATCAATCCGGTAAATAGCATCAAAATAATATCGCTGCGTTTGCCAACTTACTGCTTTATTATTTTGTTTTGCTTTGATTTCAACCAATTCTTCGTTACCTGATCTCTTTAAAACTTCTGCACCATCACAGAATGAAAAAATATCTGTCCAACAAGAGACATCTTTAACCAAAGTATAAACCTGCTGTGCCGGCGCCTCACATACGACTGAGTGAGTAATCGTTCCTTTTAATACTTTTCCCACGCCCTCTGTTGATTCGACGATATTTTTTATATTATTGAGCTCTTTAACTGAATTAGTATCAATAGCTTTACTAATAAATTGGTGTGCCTGCTCTATTGTTTCAACACCATCAATTAACCCGGCTATTTCAGACTCAAGATCATATAAATGCTCCAACAACAGCACACATTGCTGAGAATTGATTTTAACCACGCGCCATGACGTTTCCATTTCTTTAACTAATGTCATTGGGGGATTCAGTTTTGATTTTATACTGAATGTTTCTGGATAAAATTTACGATTTGATTCCCATTGCATTAAAATATCGTTAAGTAAAGCTTTGACCTCTATTTTTTCACCCTCGTTATCCCTAAAGAGAGCTTTTACTTCCTGGCAAGGCTCAAATATTTCCGGCCATTTGTCAGAATTTAAAATGATTTGATATACATTTTCTACCTGAGCATTACAAATAATTGAATGTGATTCTACATAATTCATTATTGATTCCTCAATGTAAATAGTTTTTTAGGATCGATTGACTTAATTAACTCTGCTTTCAATATCTTATCATTATGGCTCTTTGGAAAGTATTCATCAGTAACATAGAACCAGTCCGGCCACTTTTCCCGACTTAATTTACGACTTAAAAATGATGAAATAATATCTTCAATTTCAGGTAATGATTTCTTCGATATCTCGCCACTCATACAGGCAACCGGTTGATCAATAGCAACACCATTTTCATGGAAAGAAAAACCAACAACCGTAGCCACATTCACATTGGGTATCCGGGATAAAATAGATTCAACTTCTTCAGGATAAATTCTATGTCCGTTAGCACTCATAAAAGTATTTTGCTTACGTCCTTTTAAAATTAAATACCCCTCTTCATCTATATAACCGAGATCACCGGTGGAAAACCACTCATCAGGAGGCGTTATTTCTCCAGAAAGGACGTCATAATATCCTTCCATAATACTTTCACCCCTTATTATAATTTCTCCAATATTATCAGATGAGCCTATAATAGGTTTAACCGCTACCTCCAATGTATTATCAATTTTGCCAACACAATAAATTGAATTGAGATATCTTTTATCACGATGATCTTGCTCATCTACCCAACAGAAAGGACCATAAGTTTCACTTAACCCATATCCCTGCATCCATTCACAGCCAATTAATTGACGCCCTTTCTCCAGTACGCTAGGCGGCATAGCTGCGGCACCATAAGCAACAACCTGTAAGTCAGAGAGATCGATATTATGTTCTGCGGTTGATTTAACGAATAACTTCATCGATTCTGGGCGTAACATAATATGAGTTATTTTATTGCGAGCAAGATAATCAGGCCATCTCTCTACATTTCTGTCTTCCGGTATAAAAAGTGTTGATTGATGTAATAATGAACCGAAAGAAAAAATCACTCCCGTTGTATTATTCAACAAACCTGACATGAATATTTTAGCATCTTGAGTAAACTTTAATTTCTCTGTCACCGAATAAATTCGTCGACATACTAATGATTCTGAAATACTAATGGCTTTCGGTTTACCTGTACTTCCACTGGTGAACAGGACAATAAAGTTAGCAATAGATTGCGGAGAATAAGTTATCATTGGAGTTTCCGCGATACCATCACTGACCCGGATCTTATGATCTGAAATATCAATCACATTAATGTTGTTTTCTTTTAATCTTCCAACAAAATGTTTATCTTTTTTAAGGTAAACCACAAAATCATATTGCACTTCATTGGTAAAATTAATCCATTCATCGATTGTCGCTGATGATAAATTATAGGGCATTAATAAATGCAGCCCCATAGCACTAGCCGCAGCTAAAAAGAAAACACCTAATTCATCATGTTCAAATATAACAATGACTTTATTACCTTTTTTAACTCCTCGACTAAGTAAATCATCAATTAAATGGGAAACAGAAGATATTACCTCTTTTCTTGTATAGTGATAATCCTTAGTGATAATACAATCATGATGTAAGTTATCACGCCCTGAATGTAACAACATAGAGATTAGTTTCATTTCTGTTTCCCTTTAATTAGCAGTTAATTTTTATCATTTAAACTTGATGAGACGAAATCAAGAACCGCTCTTCCTGTTTCCCAATGACTGAATTGACTTTTCGTCACGGAAATACCGAACTCTTTCTCAATCTCTTTTGCCAAATCAGCTAATTCCGTGGAATCCATATCATAGGCATCAGCAAGGTTTACATCCATATTGAAATCATCAATATTAATGTTAAGAAAAAGAGACAAAATCGTTTTTATTTTTACTTCTGGATTATTATTCATATATTTTTCCTCGCGTAATTACATATTTTAGAGATTAAATAGCTGAAAAACTCAACGCACATACATGACCTTGGTTACTGAAACGCTGAATTATTATTTGGTTAGCATTTGAAAACTCATTAATTTTATTAGATTGTTGTTCCCCATCCCCATGACTTTCTGACAAGAATGATGACGCCAGGACTGAATCAATCACGCCACTAACTGAAAATTGATTATTCAAATAAGGCCTCAGATTTATAAATGATGTTTTTATCTCTTTATTTGAGAAAGCCTTACTCGTTATTTCTTTTTCATCATCATATATTCCATCCATAATAAACACAGCATTCTCATTATGGTTGAATAGTTCAGCGGTATATTCTAAGGTATTATTTCTTGTATTTTTATCAGGTGCAAAATAATCAACAAAACCGGTTAATTCACACAATATCGAAGCACCACGCTCTAAAGCGTGTTGTCTCTCTTCCAGCACCAGAAATGCCGCGCCCTCCGAAAAATCTCCTGGCCGTTTTTCGCCAAAAACCTCAGAGTGTTTCTGGTTTGACGTTTTCTCCAGTAAATTTTTAACTAATGGGCTGGAAAGATGTTCCGACGCACCACATAACATCACTTCCGCAACACCATTAGAAATTGCTTCCGCCGCATAGCCTATTGCTTGCATCCCTGCCACATCGGAGGTAGAAAACGTCTTAGATTGCGCACTAAAACCATAAAGCAGTGACAATTGCCCTTGAAGTGCCGCAGGGAACCATGCCGTGGCAACATAAGGTCCCATTCCCTTTATGCCTTCAATATGGAGCGCTTTAACTTCATCCTCAATATGTTGCCATCCACCAAAACAGTTTCCGACATATATTCCAACGCGATTAGGATCAAGCTTATCTACATCCAATCTACTCGCTTTTAATGCCATTTCAACGGCGACGATACCATAAACCGAAAATTCATCAATTTTACGTCTTAAGCGGTTATTGATATATTTCGCGCCATCGAAATCACTCAATGTTCTTATTACAGAACTTGCGGTCGTATTATTTTTCGATTCTTGGCCCAATAACTTCTGAATGACTTTTGATTTTATAGCGGTGACATCATCGCCATCAGGATGTATCGCACCAACACCGGTAACGACAACTCTTTTACGCATTGTCTACTGCCCTCATAACAATAACACTGTGAATACCAGAAAAACCACTTGATAATTTTAACGCGGTCTTAATTGGATATGAGCAACCTTGATTAGGAATATAATCTAAATCGCAATTAGGATCCGGCGTTTGATAATTAATTGTTGGGTGAACATACTGCTTTTCTATTTCAAGACATAATGCTACAGACTCTATCGCATTAGCGGCAGCTAAAGCATGACCTGTCATTGACTTTAATGAGTTAATTGGAATATCAAATGCACTTTCTCCCAGAACAAACTTAATCGCATTTGATTCGTTAATATCATTTTGCGCTGTAGAGCTACCATGAGCACTAATATAATTTACCGTTGATGGCGATATCTGGGCATCCTTCAACGCCATATCAATACATCGTGCCATTGCCATTCCATCCGCGGGTAAGTCAGTCATATGATAAGCATTATTGACGGATGCATACCCTGCTAATTCAGCATAGATATGTGCTCCACGCTGCTTAGCGTGTTCATAAGACTCTAAAATTAATATTCCACACCCCTCAGCAATCACAAATCCATCCCGCTCAAGGGAAAAAGGGCAAGTCGCTGCTTGCTGATTTTCCAACTCTCTTGATGATAGTGCTCCTAAAGCTTCAAAAGAGCCGATAGAGAGTGGACAAAGTGGCGCTTCACTTGCGCCAGCCAGCATAATATCCGCTCTGCCATAACGGATATGCTCCATCGCAATGCCCAATGCATCAAGTCCTGCCGCGCATCCGGTTGATATGTTACTGACGGACATAGACGCACCATATTTTTTCGCAACAGAAGTTGCGGCAGAGCTGAAATCAAAGCTGTCATAATCTTCTGATTTAATTAAATCAGGGTGAATATTCTCTTTGCCCCCTTTAGTGATCCTGAGTAAACACTCTTCCATTCCCGCAGCATCGGCAATCGCTGTTGCTATCGCAACACCAAAACGCCGGCCATCAATGTCTGAGGGTTTTAAGTTTGCATCTTGCATTGCCATCTCAGAGGCTTCTAGCGCAAACTGAAGATATTTACGCTCACTTTTCAGAACAAATTCTTTGTTATTGCCATCACTACCGTAAACTTGTCCTATTGCTCCGCTTTTAAAGCCAAATTTTTCTCTTCCCCACTCATATTTACTCACTCCCGATTTCCCGTTATGAATATTGTTCCAAAATTCATTAACGCCAACACCTGTCGGTGCAACAACACCTAGCCCTGTCACCACAACTCTACGTGGTTGAGATTCATTTCTGTTATTTATTATCACAATAATTATCTCGATAGAAATAGAATAAACATTTACTCAGGCAAGTTTTATTAATATAAAAGTTACCCATTTTCATTTAAGAAAATCATTATCTGTAAGTAATGATATTAAACTACTTTATTTATCTATAAAATCATATTTGTCATATATATTTGATTTTCATCTCCTAACCAAAATTCTTTAAAATAAGCACCAAATCATCACTCTATTTAAATACTTATTTGGTTCTTCACTGTTCTTTCATCTATTTAAGCTGCAAGAATAATATGAATACTCCAGTCTAAACCAAACTAAGTTAACTCCCTTCGCTCTGCACATGGATAGAATAATTAAGCTTTTTATTAATATCTCAATTTATTCTTAAAAATCATCCAGAAAGGAGATGACAAATTTATTATCATAGAGCCGACATACCCGCTCACAGTACAGTATAACCAAACAACATAGCCAAGATAATATATCTTTTGCTAACTTATATCTTATATATCGCCTTGATCATGGGAATTTTCGATCAAACGGCGTATCTACTCTACCTCTAGTCATTAATTTACACTGAGCTGTATCTTTGTGGATTCGATACAAATAAATCATGCAATACACAACTCATACCTTAAGCACCTTCTTTTAAATATCTAAGACATGCTCAGGCATATTGGACATTAGATTTAATTGTATGATCTTGAAGTCTCTTTTCTGCTCATATTTCCCCGTCCTATCATATAGTTATATATTATTATAATATTGCAACCACTCGACTCCATGAAGCATCTGCTTTCTCTAATTTTATTGGAAAGCAGCACACTTTAAACCCATAAGGTTTAGGAATACTGGTTAAATTACAAAGCCGTTCTATCTGTAAGTAAGGATAATCCCGTCCGATAAAATGAGATGGCCATAAGCAATCTTTATTCCCAGTTTTCTTATAGTCGTTAATCATCTCTATAAATGGCCGATCAAAGCTAAATGCATCTGTCCCAATAATCTTTACCCCTTGCTCTACTAACCATTGAACAGCGCTACTTTCAATCGCTCTATAGTGAGTAAAATAGGATTTTGCCCCCATAAGTTTATCAGCTCCGGTATTGATAAGGACAATATCATTTTCTTTTATTTTATAATTAATTTTTTTTAATTGACTTTCTACAGATTGCTTATCAATTGATTGATTATCATGACTAAAATCGAGTAACACACCATGACTATAAAACCAATCCAAAGGAATATCAGTAATTGTTGCTGGCTGATCTTGCCCTTCATGCCACCCATAATGATAAGGAGCATCAATATGCGTTCCGGTATGCGTGGTCAATTGATAATACATCAGTGATAATCCCATACCATCAGGAAAATCATTGTGATCAATGATCAACTTTTTACGTTTAAACAGTTTTACAAAGGCTCTTTTCCACCATGAACTGGTATGGAAATACAAATAACTCTCACCTAATTTATTGGCTCCTTCTTTATGATCAACGATTCCCCTGGTTACTTTCTCAGGTTCCCAAAAATCACAGTCTATAGGAACACTTAAGTCAATAATATTACTCATCTTTGTTCCTTATAATGTCGGAATAGTTTATTTCCTTGATATTTGGTGTAGAAATTACCTTCTTTTGAGATAAGGCACAAACAAATTGCTGATGATGAATCAATAACGTGTTCGCCTCTAATTCTTTCATATCTTTAACAGAATCAGGGTTATTAGCCAATAATTTCTCATGTAAAGTCGAAGCAAATAATTTAATATATGCTTCAAGTCTAACCCAATAGTATAATGTCATTAAATGATAATAATTCTGAAATCCGGGACTAACTCCTAATCGTTGCTTTAACATTACACCTTTCATATATTCCAACTCCCTATCCTTAATAAAACGTTCAATAATTTCAGAAAATTTTATCTTAGAAGGAGTGACTTCAATATCAACACCTATTTCACTTGAGCTAAAACCGATGGCACAATAGTTTCCTGAAGCGCTCAGTGAAAAATAATATTTGAAGTCTTGCTCCGTGGATATATAAGGTTTACCATTATCATTCGTTATGATTTCATAATCAGATAAATATTGACTTAAAACATAACGTAATGCAGCCCGTCTAAATATAAATTTTTTTCTTCTATCCGCTAAACAAATTTGATTATGGCGAACTATATCAGAACGGTGAATTAACTGTTCAATAGACACTAAATCAATATCGTCGATTTTTATAATCCAAAGATCAAAAAAATCAGATGATAAAGAAATACCGCCCATAATTAGTAATTACCTAACCCACCACACACATTAAGTGCTTGAGCGGTTACAGCCCCGGCGAGAGGGGATGCAAGATAAGCAACCATTTCAGCCACTTCATTAGGTTCAACATATCTTCCGATAGGAACACGCTCTTCTACCCTTCTTTTCGCCTCTGCTACATCAGTGCCCCAAATTCTGGCATAATGTTCTCTAACACGTTCCGCCATTTCACTCTCAACAAACCCAGGACAAACTGCGTTAACCGTAACACCTGAACTATTGCGTGCTAATTCAAGCCCCAGGGATTTAGTCAGGCCGACAACACCATGCTTAGAAGCAGAATAAGGCGCACCATGAATAACACCTTGTTTCCCACCGGTTGAGGCAATATTGATAATTCTGCCGCCAGATAACATTAATTTTCTTGTCAAAACTTCATGTATAACAAAATAAGTGCCATTTAAATTAACATTTATGACATTTTGCCAAGTTTGTGGGCTTATTTCAGCAGTAATACCTCCACCAGAAATTCCAGCGCAATTCACAAGTACTGTCAGCTTATTATCTTCAAGCTCCAGTTGGTCAAACGCTTTTTTAACATCTTCATGATTAGAGACATCACAAACTATTTTCTTTGCAAATTGACTACCATATTTATTGCGTAACTTGCCAATTGCACTATCAAGACGCTCAGGAGTACGCGATAATAATATTGGTTCAAAACCATCCTCAGATAATCTTTCTGTAATTGCGAAACCAATATCTCCTGTCGCGCCGGTAATAAAGGCATATTTCATCTGAACTATTCCTATCGTTATTTATACCCGTTATCTTCCAAGTTGCCTCTTTGTTGGCTGCACTCGCTCACCCCAGTCACATAGTTACCTATGCTCCCGGGGATTCACTCCCTTGCCGTCGCAATGCATCTTGAAATCCATAGGGTATATATTATTGCTATTCACGGAAAAACACGATTACCCCTAACAAGCATTATTCATAAACTAGTGACAGTTTTTGTCAGCATTTACGAAAAATATTAACCGCTTCACGTAAAAATCAATAATATACCGGTGTTACATTTGCAAAAAATTATAATACCAGATTACTTTATAATTTCACTATACAAATTCATATTTTCTGGCTAATCAGAGAATAAAATAAATGTTCAGCAATAATCACCGTATTTAAAAAAGGTTGAAAACCATGATGTTATGGATTAACCGTTAGGTTATATTTTCATAGAATGACAATAGAATAGGAGGGGCAAAGTACAACATAGAGAAACCTGAAAGCTTTCATCACCCATTACCCAAACAAACTTATACGCCTAATTAACCCGATTGTTGGCGACGAGACATATTCCAAGCACGTGCTCTTACCATCAGTATGTCAAACCGTTTAAAACCAGTGATATGCCAAAGTTAATCACCAGCTGGCTTATGTGACAGTTTAATGTATGTCTGATTCCTCTATAGAATATAACTTTTGGTTATATTGAATATAATCAAGAAATATATTCCAACAACGTTATTAAAAGGAATCAAATATATAGATCATAATTTACCAACATTCTTTATAAGCATAGCTTAGATCTTAATTTTATAACAAATAATTCGCTTATTAATAAAAATCCTTATCGGATATTTATTATATTCACGCGGATTTTATTATTTTATCTACAAAGACAGTCACCATACTGATGTGGCACAGTAATTTTGGTCACCGTAATAAAGGTGATATTTTCACTTCAACAATCAAACAGGTGACATGATGAAAAGAAGTTTTATCCCTGAATTCAAACGGGAATCTGCCCAGTCACTCCTTGACCAAAATTACAGTATTATGGAAGCTGCTAAGGCGATGAATGACAGTGAAAAAAACAGAAAATATACTAGGCAGTGTCCCTCAATTAAATAATCGTCTTAAGAAATAAACGGATACAGCCTAATTTCACCATAGCTATATAGTTTCTTGCGGTTTTTTCATAACGTGTGCCAATGCGACGATATTGTTAATACCTTTCTTGTTATCTTGATGCTCCTATCGCCTGCAAGGATCACCTTCGGGTGGCGAACAAAAACTCCCATAGCCTGCAAGGGAGTGCAGCGCCGGACTTCAAGCCGGTAATGGGCATGGCCCGGCAGCACGGTTTTACTCGCCTGAAGCTGACGGGCGCGAAACATCGGATGTAACAGCTCATGCAATGCGGCGTTCGGAGCATCAGGCTGTTGTGCCAATAACGCCATCAGTTGATCACTGCCCAAATTAGAGATCATTAAGATTACGGTATGACGAAAATCGATCTCGCGCCCCTCACCGTCGCGCATAAAGCCGCGATCAATATCCCCCCTCAGCGGCTCTGGCTGTGATATCCAGCGTAAATTTGTCCAATACGTTCTGCAAAGCCGATGATAATGGCTGAGAATTAAGCGCATATTTATCTGTGTCGCTATCCTCAATTTCAGCGATTGATCCATCCGCCGTCAGACACGCCGCTATCTCCATCTCCGGGCGCTCGTCCGATTGTTGATCCAGCAACGGGCGCAAACGTTGTAGTTGCGTCACATTCAAGTTGAGTAACGGCCAGGTATGGTGAATACGTAACCAAGCCGGTTGGCCGCGCAGCACCTGCAAAAGATGCACCGAGCGAATAGATTCATTACCCTCTTCCAGAGAAGCAACACACCAGGCAACCTGTAACAAACTACACAGGTCGCTTGATAACCGCGGGCGTTGATTGATGCTATGTGGCAAACGGTTAATTGTAGTCAGCAACGACTGCCATAACGCATCCATATCCCACTCATAACGTCGAGCAATCACCGTAATATCACCTTCGCCGCCCTCAAGCAGCTTGAGTAACCAGTGTTCCACCGTGATTTCAGCATGTGCCCGTGTCTGGCAAAATGCAGCGGCAGCTTCCAATGCCCGCGCACAATAGGAGTTTAAGCGGCATAATAGTGCAGTAAATACGGTATCCATATTAAAGTCCCAGTTGTCATTGAGAAGTTAGGCTACATTCAACAAGTGAGCAGTATTTCGCCATAGCTATCGCCTAACGAATGCTTACCCGTCGCTTGTTGTTTGAAATGCCCCCATTCTCAGGTAAAAATTTATCTGTCTGGCGAGGTTATCCCGGCCAGTTTTACGTTTAACAAACACTTCATCCACTGAATTAAAAGAGTTGCCATACCCGCGTATGGCAGTCTGTTAGCGTGTTAAGTCTGATTCCGTTCATGCCAAACATCAGAGTGAATGGTGTTGACGTCTTCATCAGCCCAAGTGATTTTCTGGTCGTTGGCAGGCGACCACCCTCGGCGGCATCAGACTGATTTCAACCCTACGATTGACAGCACGCCCCGCTGCGGTTGTATTGGTAGCGATCGGCCGCGTTGCACCTTCACCTTTTATGACAAAGCAAGTCGGCGATACATCACTGGTTTGTAATATCCAATCTCGTACTGCTTTTGCCCGCGCCAGCGACAGTACGCGGTTTTTTGCAGCATCACCGGTTGAATCAGTATGACCTGTTATCACCACCATCCAGCCCGGTTTAGCTTTAATCTCGATCAATGCGTTCACCAGCACTTTGGCCGCTTCTGGCTTAAGACGTGACTGTCCAACGTCAAACAGTGACATGCTGCTCAGGTTCAATGTCTGTGGCAACGGCTTGCCACTCTTCGGTACAGGAGGCGAAGATACCGGTAACACCGCATGGTTGATCACAGCCATCAATGGCGTATAAAGGCGATCACCTAAATAGAGTCCTAACCCTAAACGCACCGGCTCGCCATCACGTTGATATTTTTCCAGCAACGTCGCATCGAGCTTAAGTTGATGGTAAGCCTGAACTTTTGCGTCGCTATCTTTCACGTCAACTACCTGATAATGCTGTAAATCACTGCGTATCTGGCGTAACAGGCGCAAGTTGTTCCAGACACTGGAGGCCAACGCCAGACAAACAAACCCGCTCAGTAGGCCGATGCCCCAGATGACCGCTCGTCGGTGCGGTGTATGACCAACATGATGTGGCAACAGGCGTAACATAGCATTGGGAAACGGCGATAAGTTCACCGCCTCAGCAATGCTGTAGCTAATGCGGGGTAAAGTGGTACGATCGACCAGCCATTTCGTCCATAAGCTGTCTGCCTGTGGCGTTTGTGGCAAAAACGTCAGCGCCATTGCTATCGGGTAACAAGGCCGACTGGCCAGCTCCAGGGATCGACATTCGTTCAAGATGTTTTCTACCATCCAACGTTGCCATGCCGCCGCCACAATCGCTTGTTGTAAACGTGTGACGCGTTGCTGTGCATCTCCTTCGGTCAACCAGATATTCATCCCAACAGCGGCATGTTTTTCTCCCCATACCGTCATTGTCGAGCTATCTGCCTGTAGCTCGAACCACGGGCTGATATCGCCATCAAGATAGCTGGCGATCAATACTGGTGTATGACAAGCGGTCAGCTGAGTAACACGATCAACCTGATAGCGAAGTTCCCTGATCTTTGCCGCCATCACCACGTGATCCCATTGCTGTTCAGGAAAGAGTGTTAATAACACGCTGATCTGGCTACACCAATCAGGTCTGGCTGCAATAATCGCTTCTACCAGCGTACTCATTTCACTTTGTTTCGGCACACAGATAAAACAGCCCTGCGGCGTGAAGCGTACCGGTTCTTCCGCAAACAGGGTTGCCACGCTATCTCCGCAGGTTAGCACCACAGGCTGGCGCCACGAAGCAGCAGGTAATGCCGCCATCAAACGGCAAATACTGGCCTGATGGGATATTTCAAGTGTGGTACATCCCACCCACCACCAGGCAATCACCGTTACCATCAAGATCGCAGCCAACCACAATGCAACTGATACATTCCCTAACGGGAGAAAAAATAGACATAACAGCGCCGCCAGAACACCAGCTAAAAGCCACAACATTCGTTTTAATACGCAACTCAATTTGCTCTCCTTAGCCTTACCCAACAGACAAATATTGCTGAAGGTAGAGACGCAGACCGCACCACACTAAAGTTACTCCGGCTATGGCCAAGCATCCCCAAAACCACGGAGAGCGTGCACGCCAACATTGGCCCTGATGACAGTCTGCATTGACGCGTATCATCTGATGGGGTTGCACCACCATCACCCCGGCACGATCAGTCAAGATATCCAGTAATGACTGACGTTCCTGAGAAATTTTTTCCAAGTCACCCCCCTGAAAGCCCAATGCCAATACACGCTGGAAACCCGCTAATACCAGCAGAGAGGGTTGTGGTTGATTCAACACTTGACGTATACGTTCAAACAGCCTTTCTCCAGCATGGTTGCTATTGCAAAATAGTGTCTGCAACGGCGTTTTCGACCAAGTTTCATAGCCATTATTCCGCTCAGGGCGTCTGAGTATGGTTTCATCCAGCAACGCACACAAGGCATAGATGATGTGAGCCATGTGCTCTTCGCTGATACCACTTGCACTTAATTGCTGCCGAGCCTCTTCTATCAACTCCACCCCTTTTTGATATAACGCCTCACCGTGCATCGATTTATCACCGCTTTTTAGCGCAATGACTAACATTCCAATGTCAAGCATCAGGTCATCAATTAAAATCTCTTTGTTCATAGATCCTCCTCAAGGAAACCCCAGGGATGAATCAGCCCCAGACGCAATACAGTTGTTGGTCAGTGCCTCCCAACGCGCTTGTTGCTGAAATTGTGAGGGGCTAAATTCAGCTAATACGCTGTCAAAATTGTTTTTATTTATAGAACCTTTTTCTCGTTCCGAGAGTGAGCGCTGTTCCTGCCCGTTGCTGTAATCACCCATGACCAGTAATTCCAACGGTAGCTCAACCTTTTTCCGTGCACCGCCAGTATGTAAATCCAATTTAATATTAATACGCAACGCGACTTAGAGACTTCATTTTGAAAACTTGCAGTCATTGATGGCTCCTTACTACCAAAAACAGAATAAAAACATCATGTGTCACGGCATGACATTTTTATGAAATAACAAGCTTTATCAGATAGTTATGAATCCGATAATTAGACAAACAGCAAATATGAGGGAATGAATAATGGCATCTCAATTGACGAATGGCTTAACAAAACAACCGATGCAAAATAACCTCAAACTATACTCACGCTAACGAAAGAATTACCGTAGAAAACATCCAACAAAGAAAAAATTAATCTTATATAGATAATAAGAGGTACAACCTCAACAGAAGTTAAACAAGATAAAATTAAATAAAAATAAATAAAATCCAGGAAATTCTTAATGACATTTCGTAACCAATTATAATTGTTACTATTTTTAATTCTTAATTTGTTACAAATTGTAATAATCTGTAATAACCAGTAAAAATATGCAATAAATATCGGATAATTGTTATTATTTCACGACTTTATTTTATCTTTTTTACTCAAATGATATTGATTATTAATTGTATCAATATCTCCATCAACCAGCGTATTAACCTATACGCAGTACAACTCACTTCATTAAGCAGATTTGTTCTTTATTACAATAAACGGTAAACGAAATAATTTAATGAGATAGGTATTAGAGAGATAAACGATTTCTACGCGTATCAGCATTTCAATAATTTAATTATTAGTTCAAATAAAAACTTGCCTAATAGTCAACCATCCGAACTATCGACAAGACAATCAAAAATACTGAACAACACGCGGAGAAATGCTTTCATTTCAACAAATATCTATTGGTACAGCACGTTATCCGATATATTCAATATCTCATAATGCTATATCATTTCCAGATCAATATTATTATCATTAAAATTCAACGTCAGTATCTTATTTCCTCCACCTCGATTATTACCAGGGATCTCTAATGCATTATCGTAAGTGAATTCCCTATTTATAGAATACTTAACCGCGTTTTCATTCGGTGGATTACAATAATCCTGAAATATCCAAATATTAAATTCAAATTCAGATTTAAATCCTCTTTCAGTATAGATATGAATGGCTTTATTAGGTTCATATTTATCACCTATCCAGGGAGCCCATAAATTGCCATGCCATTCAGACATTTTATCCACAGAGAATCTTTTCCTGGCAACATATCCATGTTCAACGACAACTTTACACGGCATTTTATTATAAATAGATTTAATATTTGTTACTCCTGCGATAATATTAATAGCTGGTTTATTCTGAGTGTTACTTAATTTTCTTTCCATTTTATTCACCTATATCAATTAGTAAGTTAAATAATAATTTTGATAGGATTTATACCCTATGGATTTCAAGATGCATCGCGACGGCAAAGGAGCGAATCCCCGGGAGCATAGATAACTATCTGACCGGGGTGAGTGCAGCCAACAAAGAGGCAACTTGAAAGATAACGGGTATATAATAACTTCATCCTTTCGCACACTATAATCCAGCATTGACCTAAATTATCCTTTCAACATTAATTTCCCCCTGTGACATTACACTTAAAATAACATTAACCTCTTATTAATCACGCCTACCCTCTTATATCAATGATTAGCCTTAAATTAAAATATAGCGCAAAATCTATATTTTATCATTAAGGCCAGCTCACATATCTATCGTTATTTTCCCTTAATTGCTATGGTAAGCATTATCCATTAAATTTTTCGTCCCTCTTTTCATCATCCGGGCTAATTTTATTACGTATATAGGTAATACCAGAGCGCTAACCATAGTCAGTATGAAAATAGGCCGCACGTTCTCAGCAATAATCTCCTTACCATCTAAGAAAATGGAGGAGAAGAAGAACACCACGCCGGCGCCTAAATTGGAAAATGCCATCTGGAGGGCACCAAAACCTGCTCGGTTTTCAGGGGTCGAGGCATAAGAAGCGAGCACATTTGCAGCCATCACCTGTACATAAGTCGCGAACATAAAAAGTGAGAAGAAAACGTATCCATTTATTTTTCCCGTTAATCCCAGAAAAATATTAACAATAAATAACGTCGCCGCGGCAATGGTAATTCTCTGAGGAGGGTATCTATCGCAAAGTTTCCCGGTTAAATAAGTACCCAACCAAGACGCAATACCACCGCAAAAGAATACCAGTGAAACTTGATTTTCCGGGATATAAAATACATTGGTTAATAGCGGAGCAAGTATCGGAATAAGCATGAAGGGACTAAAATTACTGACGCCACTTGCCATTCCAGCTAATGTTATTTTTTTGGTCAGCACAATTTTGTTCTGATTATTTTTTACTTTCTCTGTTCCTGGGATAAAGAAGAGGATCAGAGGCAAACTCACGATACATAAAATAACGATCAGTAAAAAAGAGACTTTCCAATTAAAACTCTCGGCCAAATATAAACACAACGGTATACCTAAAATACTCACAAATGAAAAAGATGAAAACGCAATTCCCAATACCCTTCCCCGCATACTTTCCGGGGAGTTATTCAGTAAGATGCCAATTCCTACTCCCAATGTCACCCCACCAAACAGACCGGCAACGATACGTAGCAGAATAAGTTGGTATGGTTCTGAGGAGAAAATCGTCAGGAACGTAATCAGGCCAAGAAGCAGGGTGTTTAAAATGAGAACCTTTCTTTTATTAAAACGATCAATAAAGAAAAAGGATGTCAGGCCAGAAAATACCGAGGAGAAAACATAAGCACCGGCAATAACCCCCGCCATCGTAACCGGCATGTGAAAATCTTTCGACATATAAACAAAAAGCGGCGTTACCATCATGTACTCTAACGCATTAATAAACTGAACTAATGCGACAACCATTGCAATAATAACTATCTGATTATTTCCAATTAACTTCGACATTATGAGTCCCAATTTCTGTTGGCTTAAATTTCATCGACACAGTAAGCAATTTACATCACACGCAGAGCAAAAAAAAGCACTATGTATCATCACAGTAAGAGCCTGACGTAATCAGACTTGGGATAGCTAGTAATGGTAAAGCAGAATAATCAAGCAGCAACAATTTCAACAACCTATTCATTGTCAGAAGTAAGTAACAAAGGCACTGTCTTTACCGAAATAATCATTAGGGTTGATACTCAATCGGCAAGCGTTTATCGCTACTGCTATCCCGACTAAGAATCACAAAAAGTGAAGCCCCCCTATTTATCACAATGGCTCAACTTAAAGAATTATTGGGCGGTAATAGGATGAGCTCAGAATAATTTCAAGGGATATATCAACGATCAGAAACACATAACAAACTTTCTGGAGAAATTATGGCGAATATACTTAAATATGGTGATACCGTAAAAATATTAAATAGTTTCAGAAACTGGGATGGTGGATATCTTAGTGTATATGGAACGAGCGGTATTTCAGATGGAAAATATACTGTGATAACCACTACTCAAGCCGGAACATTCTGGCGAATTGAATCAGCAACGGGCAAATCTGTCGGCAGTGAAGTTATTAACAACGATACTATTTTACTCCACAATCTTTATCAATGTGATGGCGGCTACTTAGGCCATTATGCAGCATCAAATCAACAGGTTCCAGAAGGAGAAATATACCCGATACACACATCAGATAAAAATATTCGTCCAGAGACATTAGAGTGGATTATTTATTCTGACATGCCATCTATTGATGGAAAAATCAAAGAAGATGAAAGTATTACGCTATATAACCGTTGGGGAACCAGAGGCTTTCTCGATACTAATGGTTGGGTTGGAGTCCCTGAAACAGTATGTCATGTATATACTTCTGCTAATAACCTCCGCAAACCTTATACCGGCCTGTGGAAAATGACACAAGTTAAAGATCCTTGTCTCCCGGTTACCAAACCCTCCAATTGCGCCGGAGAATGTGGCACTAGTGACGGCGGTAAATATTGCTTCCAGTTACCTCAAAGTATTCGATTTGGCCTGATAGCTTATACTAATACAACCACCCATCAACAAACAGTAAAAGTCTATATTGACGATCTTCTGGTAGATACATTCACCGGCAAAGGAACCGATACCAAAGCTTATACATCAGGTACAGGTAAAATCTGTATCGAGATTATCGGGGATGGCAAACCCTGTAAACTCCGTTACTCCTATAATACCCTTGATGGAAAACCGGGAACAGTAACTATTGGTGCCGAAAATGACGCCAATAATAATTACAATGACAGTGTGGTCGTATTGAATTGGCCACTGGTGAATTAGTTTAAAATACCCAGCTAATTTCACCACAAAAAATCATTAACAAATTAAAGCGGTATTATATGCCGCTTTTTTATGACATAAATATCATTGATAAAATATATTTCTAAGCATTACCACCCCTCATAAAAATGAAAAATACTGAAAAAGATGTTAAAAAACACAATCTAATGCTTTAATTCCCATTTGATTTATATATACCTTATCTCTTAGCATGTATTTTTATTTCTGCAAAGATACAAACAAATCAAATCGATCAGAAAATCATTAATATATAATCTTGATTACAACCCATCACTGGAATTAACCTTCAATTATACAAATCATTCTGCATCACCAAATATATAAAAAATTGCAGAGTTAAACTTGGAGTTTTCAACACCATTTTTAAATCTATTTCAACTGAAAATCAAAATAATACGTTAAGATATAATTACCATGAAGGATATATAACAATGAATACATCCAGTTATCTTTTTCTTAACTCGGAAAATATTAAATACAATGAAATATCTGGCCATAATGGGGTGTACGCAGGTTATCCCCAACCTGTCAGTAAAGATTGGCCTAATCTTCCTGTCGAATTCCAAAGACATATTGACGATGTGATTAATTTAAATGGTTATTTGTATTTCTTTAAAGGATCACAATATCTTAAATTCGACATCGCAAAAGCTCGAGTAGCTGAGGGACCTAAACCCATCGTGGAAGGATGGCCCGGATTAATAGGAACCGAATTTGAAAATGGGATAGATGCAGCTACGGAATGGATAGATATAAAAACCCCTGACATTACCGATGTCGTTTGCTTCTTTAAAGGCAGCGAGTGTATCGATTATACTGTAAGTTCACATACGATTAATCAGAAAACGATTTCAGAAAAATTGGGAACAACTGGTAAATATTCAGAATTCAGTACAAATCTGGATGCCGCAATTTTATGGAGAACTCGTGGATACCATTATATCTTCATTTTCAAAGGTAACTCTAATATCCGATTTAATCTGAAATTAAATGCTATCGATGGGGGACCAACGACCCCTAATAAAATTAATTGGCTAGGAGTTACCTTCAACAAAATTCAAGCTGCGGTATCAGTTGATACAGATTTGTTAGGTAGTCAAAACTGTGGCGGAACATGTGGTAATAATGACACTGGTAACTACTGTTTCCAATTACCACAGAGTACCAGATTTAGGCTAACAGCCTACACAAATACTGATGTTCATCAGCAAACGATAAAAATATATATTGACGACATTCTGGTAGATACATTAACCGGCAAAGGAGTTGATAACTTAACCGCCACTAAATCTTACTCATCAGGTACAGGTAAAATCTGTATTGAAATTACAGGAAATGGCAAACCCTGTAAACTCCGTTACTCCGATAATACCCTTGACGGAAAACCCGGCTCAGTCATTATTGGTGCTGAAAGTGGTACCGAGGGCAATTACAACGATAGTGTGGTGGTATTAAACTGGCCCCTAACATGAAAATGATTAGGAGGAATCAGTCAATAATAAGTAAAAATTAAAACACTTGAACAACTTCACATGTTTAAAATAATTCAGAGAATATCTTCTTCTCTGGATTATTTTATCGAATTAACCGAAAAATATCCCTATGAATAGCTAGGATCTAAACTTTGGGAAGATATTCATCAATAAAATACATCTGTTCTCCCACTCCGCTAAATTCTGTCAGGTTCACTTCGAAATCCTTTCACCGTACAATATCGATTCAAACGCAGGCAGAAATGCTTGAGCAAATTTCTGGTTGTATTTGTTTCATCTATAACGTGACTTAAACACGGTTCCCAATATTCATATTGAAGGGTTGAAAATATTCTCAGGCTAATTATTTATTTGTGGCGTCAGAAAATATTGACACGTTAAACGCTTGTAATGAGCAATGTAAGACTAAAGCAATCTCATATTACTATGCTACTGTCAGTGCCGATAAGAATCACGTTGCTTTAACTAGGCAAGTTTCAACTGTTTAAAAAATACATTGCAGGAGAAATAACAATGGATAACTATTATGATGTTTTGATTATTGGCGCGGGTATTGCCGGCATTGGTGTAGCATGTCATTTGACAAGGAAATGTCCTGATCAGAAGTTTATTATCTTAGAACGTCGCCAAAGGATAGGCGGTACTTGGGATTTATTTCGCTATCCCGGCATTCGCTCAGATTCAGATATGATGAGCTATGGCTATGAATTCCGCCCCTGGACAGACACCAGTATTTTTGCCGATGGGCCCTCAATTAGAAGTTATATCAATGCAACGGCAAAAGAGTATGAAGTTGATAAGAAAATAGAGTTTGGGCTAAAAATCACTCAGACTGACTGGTCAAATGCGACTCGCCAGTGGACCGTTACCGCGATTGACGAAATCAGTGGGGAAACTCGGCAATTTACCTGTCGCTTTCTCATCGCTGCAACAGGTTATTACAACTATGATGAACCTTATTTACCTAAATTCCCCGGCATTGAAGATTTCAAAGGCCCGGTAATTCACCCTCAACTCTGGCCTGAAAAGTTGGACTATAAAGGAAAACGGGTTGTTGTAATTGGTAGTGGTGCGACAGCAGTTACTTTATTGCCTGCAATGGCACATGATACTAAACATATCACGATGCTACAGCGCTCTCCCAGTTACATCTTTTCAATGCCTGGAAGGGATAAGATAGCAGAGCTTTGCAAAGGCATTATTCCACAGCGCTGGATTTACACATTGAGCAGAAAGCGCAATCTTTTTCTATTTCGCTTAATTTATAAAATAAGTCGACATTTACCTACATTATTGAAAGCGTTTTTACTGGCATTGGCTCGCAAGCGTGTCGGCCCAGATTTTGACATGAAGCACTTGACGCCAAAATACATGCCGTGGGATGAACGGCTCTGTCTTATTCCCAGCAATAATCTATTCAAGGTACTAAAAGAAGGTAAAGCCTCTATTGTTACTGACCATATTGTACGTATAACTGAAAACAGTATTTTATTAAAATCGGGCAAGGAATTACCCGCAGATATTATTGTTACAGCAACTGGGCTGAAATTACATTTTCTTGGTGGAATTGAACTCTCTATTGATGGGCAAAAGCAACAAAGTCATGATCGCATGCTTTATAAGGGAACGTTGATACAGAATATCCCTAATTGTGCCTGTGTATTTGGTTATATCAATAACGCTTGGACATTGAAAGTTGATCTATCTGCGGATTATATCTGCCGTTTATTGAACGAGATGGAGCGTCGCGATGCTACCGTTGTGACACCACATGCTCAGCCAGGTGAGATGCAGGAGGACGAACATATTTTTGGTGCTTTGCGATCTGGTTACGTAAAACGTGCAAACGACTTGCTTCCTCGTCAGGGATATAGTTCAAACTGGCAGATTCCACATGATTACAAAAAAGATAAACAAGTTTTGGGGCAGCCTATAGATGATGTCGCGTTGCAATGGAAATAACCACACAAAATTAAAAATCAGTGGTTATATACCCTATGGATTTCAAGTTGCATCGCGACGGCAAGGGAATGAATCCCCGGGAGCATAGATAACTATGTGACCGGGGTGAGTGAGTGCAGCCAACAAAGAGGCAGCTTGAAAGATGACGGGTATATATCCCTAAAGTTCGGAATTTAACAGTTTTGATGTAAAAGCCAAATTCTAT
Source organism: Photorhabdus sp. S10-54 (assembly GCF_963878145.1). Classification (NCBI taxonomy): domain Bacteria; kingdom Pseudomonadati; phylum Pseudomonadota; class Gammaproteobacteria; order Enterobacterales; family Morganellaceae; genus Photorhabdus; species Photorhabdus sp. S10-54. The sequence goes on from NZ_CAWNXG010000020.1 coordinate 81,441, forward strand.
TTTGACACAATCAATTCAGTTTGGTGATAAAAAATAATCATATATCAAAGTATTAATTTATTAGAATTGTATCCTTCGTGTCAATAAAAATTAAGTTTTTATTTTCCTATCACTATTAAACAATTTAACTTAATAAATAATGTAAATAAAGCGGAAAATGCGATTTTTACACAGTTCAAGATAGAAATATCGGAAATTAAGTAAAGGAAATTTTAGTGGTATGTTCATTGTCAGAGGAAAGAAACAAATTATCGGTATTCCTTCAGAAAACATTAATGTTCATAATTAACAAAATCAGGCGTTAATCACTATTTTTAGGATTACAAAAACGTTGAGCATTTTGCTGATTTTAATAACCTATTCTGAGATAACCCAGAAAATTATAAAACAGAATAATTAAGCTAGGGTAATTTCAGTGTCATACTCATTGTTAAAAATAAACCACAAACATTAAGGATAAATTATGGCAGATATACTTAAATATGGCGATACAGTAAGAATATTAAATGGTTACAATAACTGGCAAGGAGGATATCTCAGTACACATGGAAGTAATGACATCCCGGGCGCAAAACATAACGTATTAACTGTAGCTCCCTCCTTTTCTGATCTAGGGGTAATATGGCGAATACAATCAGGAACGGGAAAAGCTATCGGCAGTGAAATAATTAATGATGATATTATTTTGCTTCATAATCTGGCTTTCTGCGATGGTGGCTATTTGGGATATTATGATGGCCCAAATCAACCGGTACCAAGTGGAGAAATACATCCGATAGTCACATCTGATATAAATACTTATTCTCCAAAAACATTAGAGTGGATTATTTATTGCGAGACACCTTATTCTATAAAGGGAAATATCATAGAAGGAGCAATTATCAGCCTACATAATCGATGGGGAAATAAAGGTTTCCTTAATAGTTATGGTAATGCCAACAAACCAAACACGTTATATGGTGTATCTCTTTCTGGTAATAGCGCTCGTAAAGTACATAAGGTAGACCAGTGGAAAATGGAAAAAATCAATGATCCTTGTCCGCCTACCAAACCCTCAAATTGTGGTGGAGAATGTGGTACTAGCGACACCGGTAAACACTGTTTCCAATTACCTCAAAGTATTCGATTTGGCCTGACAGCTTACAATAATACGAACATTCAGCAAACGGTAAAAGTCTATATTGACGACCTTCTGGTAGACACATTAACCGGCAAAGGAACAAATAATCCAATGGCGACCAAAACCTACACATCAGGTACAGGAAAAGTTTGTATTGAAATTGAAGGAGATGGCAAACCTAGCAAACTGCGTTATTTTGATAATACCCTTGATGGGAAACCGGGAACAGTAATTATCGGCGCCGAAAATGGTACCAATAATAATTACAATGACTGTGTCGTGGTATTAAATTGGCCTCTGGTGTAAATTAAAAACACTGTGATAAATTTCACCATAAGCAAAAATAATATTTACCAATTAATTAAAGCGGTATTATGCCGCTTTTTACTATGCTAAATTCATTATTAACCAAATATATACCAAGGTATTATTATTCAATAAAAAACATTCAAAGAGAATATTTTAAAAATATAAACCATGTTTCACATCTTATTTATACAATAAAAATCCATCTCTTATCATAGTATTTTTATTTTTGCAAAACATCAATGATATTAAATTCATCAATTATTTATTAATATACAACCTTGATTACAAACCATCAATGAAATAAACTACTCCACATCACTCTGCAAATAATAAATACAAAACAATCATAATCAAAGCTTTGAATATCATTTTTATTATATATTATCTAGAAATAGTAAGTTTAAATAATTAAACAATTAATCACCATAGAGGAGATATAACAATGAATACAAATACCTACTTATTCCTTGATGCAGAAAACATTAAATATCATGATGATGCACAAATAAATAAAGGGGACACTCCCCAACCTATCAGTAAAAATTGGCCTAGCCTTCCTGTCGCGTTTCAACGACATATTGACGATGTAATTAATTTAAATGGTTATTTATACTTTTTTAAAGGTTCGCAATATCTCAAATTCGACATAAAGAAGTCGCAGGTGATTGAAGGGCCAAAACACATTATAGAGGGATGGCCGGGATTAAGAGGCACTGAGTTTGAAAATGGGATAGATGCTGCCACAGAATGGGTCGATACAAAACGAGATGTTGTTTGTTTCTTTAAAGGTCGCGATTGTATTGATTATACCGTTAGTTCACACACAATTAGTAAGAAAACGATTTCGGCCAGGTGGGGAACTACCGGAAATTACTCTGGATTCAACTCTAATCTGGATGCTGTTATTTTATGGAGGAATATTGCTGGCTATTTAATTTACCTTTTCAAAGATGGTAATTATATCCGATACAATACAAATTCAAATACTATTGATATTGGGCCTACATCCACCCAATCCGGTTGGCCTGGAGTCACCTTCCCCAAAATTCAAGCGGCAGTCTCTGTTGATGCAGATTTATTAGGTAGTGACCGTGGTGGCAATAGTAGCTGTGGCGGAACATGTGGCACCAATGACACCGGTAAACACTGTTTCCAATTACCTCATAGTATTAGATTCGGACTAACAGCCTATAATAATACGAACATTCAGCAAACGGTAAAAGTCTATATTGACGACCTTCTGGTAGACACATTAATCGGTAAAGGAACAAATAATCCAATGGCGACCAAAACCTACACATCAGGTACAGGAAAAATTTGTATCGCAATTGAAGGAGACGGCAAACCTAGCAAACTGCGCTATTTCGATAACACCCTTGATGGAAAACCGGGAACAGCGATTATTGGCGCTGAAAATGGTACTAATAATAATTACAATGACTGCGTGGTCATGTTAAATTGGCCGTTGGTATAAATTAAAAATACCTTGGTAAATTTCACCATAAACAAAAATTATTTTTCGATATTAAAACAATATATGGGGCTAAGAAGAAAGCCCCTTTATATATGTCACATAAGATGGTTAATAATCAGACTCAATACTCCATATTAAAAATCTTGCAAAAATATCGCTCGATCAAATGGTGTTCGGTAAAGAGAATTTTGTTGATCTATTGTAGTGGCATTAGAAGACATACCATACATAATCCCAATCTGGCCTGACGCAAGATTTCCTGTCATAAGCGTGTTCATATTATATTGGCAAAGCTCTACCTTCCATTTATCTGCCACAGTGTTATACCATTCGATAATTAATGTGCCATTATTTGCCGCAAGCAATCCAATTCGCCAACGTGACCAAGTATTTCTAGGCCATTCATAACTCAGTGGAAAACCAGAATAAGCAGTACCTAGGGTCGGTTGCCCTTTATAAATACCATCCGTTTGTTTGCCAACAAAATTGACTGACTGAGTCAAATGAGCCTGAAGATTCCAAACCATGACATAAGGCGTTGCAGTATCAATCGAAGTACCTAATAAAATATTTGGTGGCATATATTGAAGCTTATCTTTATATCCCCCAGTCAAATGAACCGCCATATAGCCGTAACCAATATCTATATATGTACCGCTTGCACTGGTTTTCCTGGATAGCACACATAATGTAATTTCAGGGTATGGATTACAAAATAGGTCAAGCTCACAATAGCAATGTCTGGCATCAACAGTCGTATCTGTTGCAACTCCGAAACATTGACCATAACTACCAGATTTAGACAAAGTTTGTGCCTTAAAAGCTTTCCTTCCCCCAACATTGACTATATCCCAGGCGCTAGTCACATTGGCTGAATCCTTAAACAACACGCCAGCTCGCTGTGTTGTCGCATCTATCCATCGACCTTCAGGATATAAATTTGGCTCCCATACCGTTATTGGAACGGAATTGGAATTAGATAAATCTTCAATTCAGATTGAACTTTCATGTTGTTCTAATTTCATGACTAAAATATCCCCCTATATAAAGATAAAATTACACTTCAATCTTACTTTTTATACCTAAAATCAGGGTTAGATTTAATTTAAAAATAAATAAAAATCATCATAATTATTTAAAAAAAAGAAGAAAAACCCAACCAAACAAAATAAAATACCAGCTACAGGAATTTAAAAAATCAAACAAAAAAAAACAGCATTGAATTCACTAATGAATTGTTAATATATAGCTTTATTTATAATCCATTAATGGTATTAATTTTTACATATACAAAATAACTTTTCAAAACATGGATCATTTGGAGAAAACTCAGTCCAATTTTTGTGATCTGATCAATCGCAAAAAATCCCAAACCACTAAACGGACTGAGTTATAACTATAATAGCACTAATATCCCGAAATGAACAACACCAGATAAAAAAATAAGAGAAATGATGAAATTTTTGTATCTAAATTATCTGTCAGTTAAATATTAACATTGAGTTAAAAATCAGTGAAAATAATATAAATCATCTATGGTAGATTCACATAATAAGTGCAACATCGTTAATCTGGAAGTAAACATGTTCGTATTCCCTTAAATAATTCATTCGGTGTTTTCCCACCCCGTGTTTTTCGGGGGCGATTATTTAATCGGTTTACCACAAAATTTATTTCCTGATCAGAGATTTCATTAAAATCGGTTTCCTTTGGAAAGTATTGTCTGATTAACCCATTGATATTCTCATTG
>NZ_CAWNXG010000021.1:0-84176 GCF_963878145.1 Photorhabdus sp. S10-54
AATTTTGTGGTAAACCGATTAAGTAATCGCTCCCGAAAAACTAGGGGGTAAAACACCCAATGAATTATTTAAAGGAATGCGGATATGTTTACTTCCAGAGTAACGATATTGTACTTATTATATGAATCTTCCCTACACTATTAATAGGGTGATTCAAACTTATCCACCTTAATAAAAACCTACTTTTTATTTTAAGAAAAATAACTTCCTCACCAAAGAAATTATAAATTAATTTTAAAATCACACTCAGTAATAATTAGTATAGATAACCCAGTTACTCTCTAACAGAACAATGGACTAAGAAATAATAATAATTTAAAATACTCAACTATAGTTATACTGAGGAGGAAATTAACTAAAGAGGAGAATGAAAATGTCCATATCCCTTGAGTATTTTCAATCTGCAAAATTTGACGGTAATTTATATCTTAAATGTCACGGTGAAATTAGTAACGATACAGAAATAAAATACACCGTAACCAATTCAAACACAAAAGAGATATATGAACGTTATAGTGAAGATAATCAACTCATCTGTTTAACTTCACTTAAACCCGCAAATTATACAATAGAAACCACCATTAAAAAAGATGGTAAAACAATTGCTGCGCTTACACCAGAAAATATAGAAATAAAAGAATCAGACTTTCTGTTTGATATCGATAAAAAAATCGATGAGATAGATAAAGACAAAACTAATAATATCAATATTAACCATATTCCATCGAAACAGATACCTTCCAAAGAAAATACTACCTCTTTAAAAGGAAACAATGATATCCCAAACAAGAATTTGAAATATAACCTTGAGATTATGTTTTCCCCTGATGGCCTAAAAAAATTTGAAATAGAAAAAGATAATTTATTATCTGTTTTTAATTCATCTCAACACGCAATAGAGATAAAACCTGTTTTTAATCAAGAAGATTTAGATAATAAAACCTGGAAAACACCAGAATTCAGTAAGTTAATTCACCTCTACAAGATAGATGCTGATATTAATCATGCTGATTTAATCAAGTTAGCCAATGAACTGGAGAAACTGGATTATGTCGAATTTTGCTCCCTTACGCCGATTTTGAAAGAGCTACCGCCACCGCCTTTACTTCTGTCCGAAGAGGAAACAATAATTCCTGAATTTGATACTACTCATATCGTTACACCTGATTTTTCACATCTACAGGGATATTTAGACGAACACAGCGGTATGAATATTAGGAAGGTCTGGGATGAAGGTTATAAAGGCAAAGGCGTCACTGTACACCATCTTGATTTTGGCGTTTATAGAAACCATGAAGATTTAGTTGGTAATATTACGGTTATCAACAGCCGCCCAGAAACACAAGATTGTAATCACGGCACAGCAGCCACCGGCTGTATTGCTGCAAAAGATAATAAATTCGGTGTGACGGGTATTGCTCACGAATGTCAATTTCGTTTTTATGACGTCGATGATTTTGACAGAATAATATATAGCTTTTTACCAGGAGATATTATTAGTTTAAATATTCAAACTGTAGCCAATAATAGATATTATCCTTTTACTTATCTCAAATCTAATTGGCAAAAAATAAAAAGCTGTGCTGATGCAGGGGCAATAATTATTTTCGCTTCTGGTAATAGTGGTCTTAATTTAGCCTATGACTTCACTTTCCCTAATTATGGCGATCCTGGCGGTATTATGATCGGTGCCTGTACATCAATTAATGGACACAAGTTAGGCTTTTCCAATCATAATCTTCACACCAGTTTAAACTCCTGGGGTGAGAATGTCACAACTACTGGGTACACAAACTTACAGTACCTACTAGGAAATAATAGAAATTATACTCGCAGTTATAATGGCACATCCAGCGCTACACCTTTAGTCGCAGGTGCATTAGCGCTTATTCAATCCTATGTTAAATCAAAATATCATAAATATCTTAATGGCACTCAAATAGCAGCACTGGTTAGAAGTAGCGGTTTTACAATAGGAGAATTACAAGGAATCGGCACGCGACCAAATGTCGCAAATGCTTTCAAATTAGTTGATCGTCTGTTTTCTTAATTAAAGTAAATGATTTCAGATTAAAGTCGTAATGCTTTATCAGGGCCACCCGTTATTCTGCGGGTGGCCTTATATCAATTAAATAATTAATGCAGTTTTAATCGTGGACGGATAACACGGTTAATACCGCCAACAAGCATCATCAAGCCAGTTTTAATATAACCATGTAAAGCCACCTGATGCATACGATATAAAGAGATATAGACAGCACGAGCTATACGCCCTTCGATCATCATTGAACCACGCATCAAATTGCCCATCAAACTACCCACCGTACTAAATTTAGACAATGATACCAATGAGCCATAATCTTTGTAGGTATACTCTTTTAACGGTTTATCATGCAACAAGGCAATAATATTACTGTAACAGCGGCTAGCCATTTGATGAGCCGCCTGTGCCCTTGGTGGAACAAAACCACCTTCCTTCTTCGAGCATGAGGCACAATCACCAATGGCAAAAATATGATCATCAAGTGTCGTTTGCAGAGTTGGCTTTACCACTAGCTGATTAATTCGGTTAGTTTCAAGACCGGCAATATCTTTCATAAAATCAGGTGCTTTGATACCAGCAGCCCATACCATGAGATCAGCTTTAATCAGCTCACCTTCTTTAGTATTCAACCCACGTTCATCAGCGCTGGTCACCATAGTTTTGGTTAATACATGAACGCCAAGTTTTGTGAGTTCTTGATGTGCCGCAGCAGAAATACGTGCCGGCAATGCAGGCAAAATTCGCTCCCCTGCTTCGACTAGTGTCACGTTCAATGCTTCTGAACTCAGCCCTTCAAAACCATAACTGTTAAGCTGTTTTACCGCATTGTGCAATTCCGCTGATAACTCAACACCTGTCGCACCACCGCCAACGATAGCAATATTAACCTTATCTTGCTGACCACAGTTTGCAGAATATTTAAGAAACAGATTCAACATTTCATTATGGAAACGGTGAGCCTGTTGTGGGTTATCCAGGAAGATACAGTGCTCTTTCACACCTTGTGTATTAAAATCATTAGATGTACTTCCCAAGGCCATAACTAGAATGTCATAGCTCAATTCACGTTCAGGAACCAATACTTCGTTATATTCATCCCTGATCTCAGTCAAAGTAATTTTTTTGCTATCACGGTGAATATCAGTTAACGTCCCTAATTGGTAACTGAAATAGTGGTTACGGGCATGAGCCAGATAACTCAACGCATCAACCCCATCGTCAAGGGAGCCTGTTGCCACTTCATGTAATAACGGCTTCCATAAATGGCTTTGGTTACGATCCACTAGCACAATTTCTGCTTTCTTCTTACGACCCAACTTATGCCCCAGACTGGTTGCCAGTTCCAAACCACCGGCACCTCCACCAATGATAACAATTCTCTTCTTTGGTGTTGTCATGACTACTCCACTAAAATGTAAACCAAATGTTATTTAAGGACAGTAAAATAATACCTTTAAATAACATTTAGTTTTATACAAATAACTGATGTGATAATTACAGAATATCATGACTGGTTAGTGGGTCATACCAAAATTGAACAACATCAAATTCTTTTGAATAAATAAACATCAATCACAAAATTTGTCAATTTATTTTCAGTTGGTTGGATTCAGCTCTTATTTATTTTATTTTCTTATTTACATAGGAAATGAAATATGCTTCAAAAAAGATGCCTTAAAGAACCTGATATCAATGAAATTTTAGGAATGTGACCATGCTATGTATACAAAAAGCGGGATATTTTCCCGCACAATTAACATTAAAAGTCATTTATTTAGTAATAGAACAAACATAAGATACGACTTTACAAATTACCGCACACAACCCTGCCATTGCTCATGTAAAACCGTTAGTGCTTTATTAGCCTGTTGCCAACGTTTTGAATTCTTTAACTCATTCAGACTGTATTGACCACCTCGATGATACAATTCTGATAATTTCTCCACTTTGGTCAAAGGCAGATTATCAAGCACGCTAACTGCTCCATCACGGTTATTACATATCAAAATTATGTCACAACCTGCATTGAGAGCAGTCTGTCCGCGCTCAACATAACTTCCCATCATTGCCGCCCCTTCCATAGAGAGATCATCGGAAAATACCACGCCATTAAAGCCCAATTGCTGACGCAGCACTGATTTTAACCAATATGACGACCCGCTGGCGGGATGTTCATCTACCTGAGAATAGATCACATGAGCCGGCATAATCGCATCCAATAAATTACGCTGGATAAAATCACGGAAAATAGACATGTCATGATGACAAATCGCTTCTAACGGGCGATCATCACAGGGAGTTTCTTTATGAGAATCAGCATCGACAGCACCATGCCCCGGAAAATGTTTACCCGTCGATTTCATTCCGGCAGAATGCATGCCTTTAATAAAGTGCTCCGCCATCATCTTGGCCTGTTCAGGATCTTCATGGAATGAACGTTCACCAATAGCCACACACTGGTGACCTAAATCCAATACCGGTGCAAAGCTGATATCGATATCCATAGCAATCATTTCAGACGCCATCAACCAGCCCGCCTCTTCCGCCAATTGAGTGCCATTGAGATTGTCACTCAATCCAGCAAAAGATTGAGCCGCCGGTAAACAAGTGAAACCTTCTCGGAAACGCTGAACTCTGCCGCCTTCTTGATCAACAGCAATCACAAGACGATGACGAGAGGCCTCACGAATCTGACGGACTAATTCTCGTAATTGCTCAACATCATAAAAATTGCGGGTAAACAGAATTAATCCGCCCACTAATGGATGTTGCAAAATTTCCTTTTCTTCATTATCCAATTCATAACCGACAACATCTAACATGATCGGACCCATAACATTCCTCGCTTATATTCATATTACTGCAATCAATGCAGCTTAAAACGTTAGACCAAAAGAGAGACGCAACGGTTGTGCTAGTTCTAAAAAGTGTGGATCACCACTCTGTTTCCAGCGCACTTCAAACCACATTAAAATCATGTAATCAACCCAAGGTTGCCAACGTTTAATTTGGCGTTCTAATAGTGTCCGGTTTAAATATCCTGATGGCTGACTACAATAGTAATTCAAAAAATCCTGCTGCTGCGGCTCATCCCAATGATCAGTGCGAAACAACGCCGCTAACGCAAATCCAATATCAGTATCAGTTGCATATTCCCAATCAATGAGTTTCAGCCCTTGAGAGGTATTAAGCAAATTACCACAATGCACGTCCATATGAACGGGTGATAATTTTAGTATTGAAGGCATCGGAGATGACATAAAACGTTTATGCAGCCGCAACCAACAGGGAGTAAGACGCGCTTTATCAATTTGCAACCAATGGCTTTCTAGCTGATTCCTCAGTTGAAGCCGGTAACCAAACAGAGGCTGGTGATGCAAAATAGCCAATAATGCCGCCAGTTTTTGCAAAAAATCAGGCTGAGAAAACTCATTTTGCCCAATAATATGACCAGGCAACCACTCCAACATTAGCCAGTGAGGAACCATTGCTATGACTTGTGGAGCAATTTTTACCTGGCTGAGATGGCGTAAAATGGCGCTTTCACGCTGACGATTAACACCAAGCTGTTTCCCCTGCTGCCCCTGCCTGCGGCCGACAATATGATATTCACCATTGGTGGCATAATAACTCTCATTCGTCAGCCCACTTAACGGTCTTATCTTCCAATCGTTTACTGCGGTATGCGGCCATTGTTTGCGCAATGCCTGCAATAAACAATTATGATTATTTAACGTCACCGTGCCCTGACCAAAGAATCTCGCCCGTCTTTACCAGCATCAGTTGCATGACGATATCACGCTTATCACTGTTACCTGAAACTATGGAATAGAGAACATAATCCGCATTCAAATAACGCGCCAGACCAATCGCTTTACTACGCAATCCCAAACTATCTTCTTCAGATAAGCCCAGAGATTGACGGGCATTTTGCACCTGATTTTGTGGTATTAATTCAAAAACATGCTCGCTACTGAGAGCCTGACGCAAAGTATCGGTTGCTTGCATGGTTTGTAATGCGCCGTTAGTATTATTTTTCACTGTATCAACTAATAGTAACTTCGCGTTTTCCAACCCATGAGCCTTAACGAGTTGCTCTACTAATGGTTGCACTGTATTTTCCCAGTCAACCGCGCTCATTTTAGGAGGCTCTGGTACCTTTTCAGATGGTGGTGTCGGTTTTTCCGATGGGGTCACTGGTACAACCGGCGTCGGAGGTTCAGGCTGCTCCGGTGGCAAGGATGGACATCCCGCCAAAAACATAACCGATAGTGCTACAAAAAGAATTCTTTTCATCAACCTATTCCAATTACAGAGTTTTAAAAAACAGATAAGTTTTTGCTGTGACACCAGCAACAAATTATCAGTTCAACTCCAATGATAAATTTGCAGCATTTATTTAAAAAATCGAAATATTCAGGGGCCAGCTTAAAATAAACATCCCCCCGAATATCTGCCTATGTCCATGAATTTCAGTACTTCACATCGACTTCATCAACAATGGCCCTAAATGGCGACCACCAACCAAATGCATATGAATATGATAAACCTCCTGCCCCGCATGGCGATTACAGTTCATAATCAAACGATATCCATCTTCAGCAATGCCTTCTTGTTCAGCAATTTTTGCTGCAACCGTCATCATTCGACCTAATGCTGCTTCATGCTCCGGTTTAACATCGTTCACTGTTGGGATCAGGTCATTTGGAATAATCAAAATATGAGTCGGGGCCTGTGGAGAAATATCGCGGAATGCAGTGACCAGATCGTCCTGATAAACAATATCAGAAGGTATTTCACGGCGAATAATTTTACTGAAAATAGTTTCTTCTGCCATCACATTTTCCTTTTATAAAAAAACAACAGATATATGAGCGCTTACAAACCAAAGATTCAAGTTGATAAATCAAATTTTGTCCACATCAATATGAAATAAATCGCAAAAATTCTGTGTGGTCACTTCTGCCAATGCCTCAATATTCACCCCCTTGAGTACAGCCATATATTCCGCAACATCACGCACATAAGCAGGCTGGTTTTCTTTACCACGATGAGGCACAGGTGCAAGATAAGGAGAATCGGTTTCAATTAGAATACGATCCAATGGTACATATCTTGCTGCTTCACGGATCTGCTCCGCATTACGGAAAGTAACAATACCAGAGAATGAAATATAGAAGCCTAAATCCAGTAATTCTCTAGCCGTATCTTTATCTTCGGTAAAACAGTGCAAAACACCACCACATTCTCGTGCCTGTTCTTCACGTAATACCCTCAAAGTATCATCACGGGCACTACGGGTATGAACGATAACAGGCTTGTTGAGTTTGCGTCCGATACGGATATGTTCACGAAATGAAGTTCGCTGTAATTCAGCATTATCCTGTTGATAATAGTAATCCAGCCCAGTTTCACCTAGTGCAACAACTTCATTCCCAGCAGCTAAACGCGCTAACTCATCAAAATTATAACCTTCATCCAAGTTAAGTGGATGAATACCACAGGAAAATACGATATTTTCCCGTTCACCAATTAGGGTTTTCATTTGCTGGAAACCGGGTAGCGTCGTCGCTACTGCCAGCATAAATTTAACTTCCCGATCTGCCGCTTTCGCAACAACATCATCTACATTTTTATGTAGGTTTTCATAATCGAGACAATCGAGATGACAATGCGAATCAACTAACAACATATTTAAACTCGTATACAAAAAGATTTCAGGGTTATGAAGTAAACTGTTTTTCCCAATTAAGCAACTGTTCTGCCAGTAACAATTCCCAATTTACGCCCACGACTGAAAGCAACTGATGACGACAAGACATCCAGTCATCAACGCTTTGCAGTAAAACAGCCATAGTATGCATGGAACTCAATTGATAAATCAGCGTTTGTTGATCCTGATTGATACAATAACGCTGTAACTGCTGTTGCCACTTCACCGCATCAAATAACAAACTGATAAGCCAATGAAGGCGTTGTGGCGCATTTTCATGATTCAGTTGGGGTAAAAGTGACAAAGCATCACGTTTATCCAAAGCCTGTTTAACAGCCTGGCAAAACTGTTCCCGTATCTGCCATTGCTCCGGTTGCAACAATTGTTCTGCTGCTACAGGTGCTCCCTGAGACAGTTTCAAGGCTGTCATTGCATCGACCGAAGAAATTAAAGGCAACTGTTTTTGCAACCAATAAAGGCTACTTTCCGTCTCAGGTACCGGCAGAAAATAGTAAAAACAGCGGCTGCGTAAAGTAGCCAAAAGACTGGACGGCTGCCGACATTTCAGAAGAAAATAGGTATGTTCCGGCGGCTCTTCCAACGTTTTCAATAATGCATTGGCAGCAGCATCTGTCAGACATTCGGTCAAAGGTAACCAGACAATTTTTACCCCACCTTGCTGAGAACGGCTATAGAGTTTTTCCGTAATTTGCCGTACCGCTTCCACACCAACACTGGTTTTCCCCTTCTCCGGTGACATAATATGCCAATCAGGATGAGTTTCTGCCATCATCAGGTGACAACTATGACACTTTCCACAACTTTTCATCCCCTGTCTATTCCGACACATTAACCATCGGCTTAATCCATAGATCAACACATCGGCCCCAGTACCTGCATTAGCATGAACCAATAAAGCATGATGGCCTCGTCCTTGCTGATGAGATTCCACCAACTGACGATATGCCTGATTAAGCCACGGATACCAATTCATTTAGCCATTTTCCTGCCGCTTCAGCCATTGCCCAAACACCTGGCAAATATCGGCTTGTACTTGCTCTATTGGTTGAGCCGCATCAACGGTCACAATACGCTTATCCTGTGCTGCAAACTCCAGGTAACGACTGCGCGTACGATCAAAAAAATCTATCGACTCTTTTTCAATTCGATCTAACTCTCCACGCTCACGGGCACGCAGTAAACCAATTTGAGGAGGAAGATCGAGATAAATAGTCAGGTCAGGACGAAAATCACCCAGCACAGTATCACGTAGCGAAGTCATCAAGTTTTTATCAATACCACGTCCTCCCCCTTGATATGCCTGGGAAGAGAGGTCATGACGATCACCCACAACCCATGTGCCACGGGCCAAAGCAGGTTTAATCACATTTTCTACTAATTGAACTCTGGCTGCATATAACATTAACACCTCTGCTTTATCCGTCAGAGGTTCACCTTCAACACCTTGTTTAATTAACCCACGTAATTTTTCTGCCAGAGGTGTTCCACCCGGTTCACGGGTAAAAATTAAATTCTGAATACCGTGCTGCTGCAATATTTCAACGACTGTTTTCATCGCTGACGTTTTTCCTGCACCTTCCAGCCCTTCAATAACAATAAATTTGCCGTTCATTTGTCCTGTTTTAACCTCTGACGGTAAATATTTACCGCCTTGTTATGCGCAGCCAGATTGGTTGTAAAAGTATGACCACCTTTGCCATTCGCCACAAAATAGAGAAATTCGGTTTTTGCCGGGTGTGCAGCCGCTTTTATAGAAGCAAGACCAGGCATTGCAATCGGTGTAGGGGGCAGACCATTAATCATATAAGTATTGTAGGGCGTCAATGTCGTTAAATCTTTACGAAAAATAGTGCCTGTATATTTTTCACCTAAACCATAAATCACTGTCGGATCAGTTTGAAGTCGCATATTCAACCGTAAACGATTAATAAACACAGAAGCAACTTTTGTCCGCTCAGCCTCAACACCGGTCTCTTTTTCAATAATCGACGCCATAATCAACATTTCATAAGCATTATTATAGGGCAGATTTTTGTCGCGACCTTCCCATTCCTCTTCCAGCGTCATTTTCATCTGTCGATATGCTCGTTTCAGCAATGTTACATCGCTTGTGCCTGCCGTATAGTGATAGGTATCAGGATAAAGCCACCCTTCCAGAGTATCTGTATCTTTAATATCGAGTATTTCAGCCAATTCCTGAGCATCTTTATTATCCAATTCATGTTTAAGATATTCAGATTGCTGTAGTATTTTCCACCAGTCAGATAAACGGCTACCTTCAACAAAACGGACCGTAAATTGCGCTTCTTTACCACTAGAGAATAATTGCAACATTTCCCGTAAAGTCATTTCTCGCGTTAATTGGTAAGTTCCCGCCTTGAACTCGGCAAGTTTTGGCTCCAACCTTAATAACCAAGGGAAAATATGACTATCTTCAATCAGGTTATCCCGAACCAGTAACGCTTCCAAACCATGACGACCAATACCTGCTGGTAGGGTAAATATTCGATCCTGTTTAATTGTTACTGTTTGATCCGCAAATTTTTCAACTTTTTCATAGCCAGCATAGAGTAATATCGCTGCCGTAATGACAATCAAAGCCAATAGGGCAAAAAGGCGTTTTTTCCATTTCATCAATTAATCTAATCACTTAAACACACGGTTCACTTAAATACGTCGTGAATTACAACTTCAGACATTCAGGAAGCAAATATTCATACAGTTCCCTTGACTGATATTTCCATCCGGGCTGATTTTCACGAGCTTGAATTTCTTTGACAGATATCACTGGCATTAAAGAATTACAAACTATCACTTCATCTGCATCAGCCAATGTTTCGGGATAACAGCTTACACAAGAAAAGTGATAATCGCTTTCCGATAATAACGCGATTATTCTTTCCCGCATCACACCTTCGATACCACAACCTCGTAAATCAGGAGTATACACATCTTTTCCTTTACGCCAGAAAATGTTTGCAGTACAACATTCAACCAGAAAACCATCAGTATCAAGTACCAGAGCTTCATCAGCATTTGATTTTTCGATAAATGTTTTAATCAATATCTGTTCTAATCGATTAAGGTGTTTAATTCCGGCAAGATAGGGGTTTATTCCCATCGGTACCGGACTGAGCACCATAGATAAACCTTCCTGACGCTGTTTCAAATATTTATCGGGATAAGGACTCAGAGACAAGATCTGATTAGATTGCGTAAACCCCTGAGCACTATAGCCACGCCCTCCGGTTCCACGGGAAATAATAACTTTAAGTACACCTTGTTCAGTCGTGGAGACAATCTGTCTTATATGACTTTCAAGCTGTTGCCAATCGGGTTGTGGAAGATATAACCTTTCAACGCCTTTTTGTAATCTTTGGATATGTAGTGACAACAAAGCGGCCTGCCCCTGTTCTATTCTTGCTGTTGTGAAGCAACCATCACCGAATTGAACTGAACGATCATTGGCCGGTAAATAGTCGCACTGCTCTCCATTAATCCAATACATATAATTTTGTTCTTAATTATTCAAAAAAGGCATTTCAATGCAATTTATCAACAAGCGGTATCATAGTATATCGCTGATACCAGTGCAAAATGTCCATGATTCTTGCCACAAAAAAAGCTCCAATAATTATTAACTATTGGAGCTCTCTATACTATCGCCTTAAAGTATTTACAAAATCATACTGAGCGGAACTCAACCGTATTTTTCTGTAATATCAAGCTCTACCTGTTAATCAGGTTTAATCTTACGGAAAATCAGTGAGCCGTTAGTGCCACCGAAACCGAAAGAATTACACAATGCATATTCCATCCCCTCTACCTTACGGGACTCATTTGGCACGAAATCCAGACGGCAGTTCTCATCCTGATTTTCCAGGTTGATAGTCGGCGGAACAACTTGATCACGTAATGCCAGGATAGTGAAAATAGATTCAACCGCCCCCGCAGCACCCAATAAATGACCCGTCATTGATTTGGTAGAACTCACTAAAACATCAGTGCCTTCACCAAACACGGACTCAACTGCATGGGCTTCCGCTAAGTCGCCAGCAGATGTTGAAGTACCGTGAGCATTAATATATCCCACTTGCTTGGTAGTGATACCGGCATCTTTCAGAGCATTTTCCATCGCCAACGCAGCACCTGCACCATTTTCTGGTGGTGACGTCATATGATAAGCATCGCTGCTCATGCCAAAGCCAACGATTTCTGCATAAATTTTCGCACCACGCCTCTTCGCATGCCCATACTCTTCCAGTACCAAGATACCTGCACCATCCCCCAGAACAAAACCATCACGGCCTTTATCCCACGGACGACTTGCACCTTGTGGATTATCGTTACGGGTAGATAAAGCACGGGCAGCGCCAAAACCACCAACCCCCAGAGGAGTACTGGCTTTTTCTGCACCACCGGCTAGCATAATGTCAGCATCATTATAAGCAATAATACGGGCAGCATGACCAATATTATGTACACCTGACGTACATGCTGTGGCGATAGAAATACTTGGGCCACGCAAACCGTAAATAATACTCAGATGACCTGCTACCATATTTACGATCGTAGAAGGTACGAAGAACGGGCTGATCTTACGAGGACCACTCGCCACCAACGCCCCGTGATTTTCTTCAATCAGACCCAAACCACCAATACCAGAACCAATAGCAGCACCAAAACGACTAGCATTGGCTTCTGTTACTTCAATTCCAGAATCTTCAATGGCTTGCACACCTGCTGCAATACCATATTGAATGAAATCATCCATTTTTCGTGCATCCTTGCGCGAAATATTGAAATCTTCATGATTAAAATCTTTAACCAGACCAGCAAACTTAGTTGCATGGTGACTGGTGTCAAAATGGTCAATAAGGCTGATACCACTCTGTCCGGCACAAACAGCTTTCCAAGAAGATTCAGCTGTATTACCGACAGGAGATAACATGCCTAGTCCGGTCACAACTACTCGACGCTTAGACACGCTTATCCTCCAAGGAGGGAAATTATTTAGGGCAGAAACATAGGCGGTCGAATGACCGCCTAGGTGTGTTCACTTATTCGCTTTGGTTCTGGACGTAATCAATAGCTGCCTGAACTGTAGTGATCTTTTCTGCTTCTTCATCTGGAATTTCGATATCGAACTCTTCTTCCAGAGCCATTACCAGTTCAACTGTGTCAAGAGAATCAGCGCCCAAGTCATCTACAAAAGAAGCTGAATTAACGACTTCTTCCTCTTTAACACCAAGTTGTTCAACGATGATTTTTTTAACGCGTTCTTCAATAGTGCTCATGCTATTAAATTTCCTATCAAAATTCGCTTTCGCGATGGTTTTCGTAGTTTATAAAATACAGGAAAAGATGCAACCCAATCCCGGCTGGTCGAACCACAAACTTGCTCTATTTTGCGTTATTTGACACAAAAAATGCAACTGGTTCGCTCATTTTTTAGTTCATATACATGCCGCCATTGACATGTAATGTTTCGCCTGTGATGTAAGCCGCTTCATCAGAAGCGAAGAAAGCCACAGCACTAGCAATTTCTTTTGCATCCCCAAGCCGCTTAGCGGGGATATCATTCGAAAAGTTCGCCAACTGCTCTTCTGGCAATGCTTTTAGCATATCAGTTTCAATAAGCCCTGGCGCAACAACGTTAACAGTAATACCACGGGAAATTACTTCCCGAGCCAATGTCTTGCTGAAACCAACAAGCCCTGCTTTCGCCGCTGCATAGCTTGCCTGCCCAACATTCCCCATCGATCCAACAACAGAACCAACAGAGATGATACGACCGTAACGTTTTTTTATCATAAAGCGCATCGCCGCTTTTGACATACGGAAAACGGATGAAAGATTAGTGTCAATAACATGCTGCCATTCATCATCCTTTATACGCATCACCAGATTATCACCGGTGATACCCGCATTGTTCACTAAAATGTCAAGCCCGCCACACTCTGTTCGGATGGTAGACATAAGCTGTTCAATCGATTCCGGATCAGTGACATCCAGTACAAAACCTTTACCTTTTTCACCAAGGTAAGTACTGATGACTTCAGCGCCTTTATCGCTTGTTGCTGTACCAATGATATAGGCTCCACGCTCTGCTAATAGCTCAGCAGTTGCACGGCCGATCCCACGGCTAGCACCTGTTACTAATGCAATCTTTCCATCTAATCTCATATTGCCCTCAATTATTTTCCAATGCAGTTATTAGTGTAGCTGTGTCATTAACTGCTGCTGCGCTTAAGGTATTGACAATTCGTTTAGTTAAACCTGTCAAAACTCTACCTGGCCCTATTTCTAATAGCTGCCCAACACCCTGTCCAGCAATAAATTCAACTGCTTCTCTCCAACGGACAGGATTATAGAGTTGTCGTACCAGTGCATCACGGATAGCTTCAGCAGATTGTTCTATTTTCACATCAACATTATTTACCACCGGGAACTGAGGATGGCTAAATTCAATTCCTTCCAAAACAACTGCCAGCTTATCTGCGGCGGGTTTCATCAGTGCACAATGCGACGGTACACTGACTGCCAAAGGCAGCGCACGTTTCGCGCCTGCGGCTTTACATGCATCACCAGCACGCTCTACCGCCTCTTTCTCACCCGCAATAACAACCTGGCCAGGTGAGTTAAAGTTAACAGGAGAAACAATTTGCCCCTGAGCTACTTCTTTACAGGCACGATCAATGGATTCATTATCTAAACCAATAATAACATACATTGCACCAGTACCTTCAGGTACAGCTTCTTGCATCAATTTGCCACGCAGTTCAACAAGTCTAACTGCTTGTTTGAAATCAATGACACCTGCACAAACCAGTGCAGAATATTCACCAAGGCTATGTCCAGCCATCAGTGATGGTGCTTTTCCACCTTTTTCCTGCCAAACCCGCCAGATAGCAACCGATGCGGCCAACAACGCGGGTTGAGTTTGCCATGTTTTATTCAGTTCTTCTTCTGGCCCCTGTTGAACCAGAGCCCAGAGATCATATCCCAGCACATCAGACGCTTCAGCGAAAGTTTGCTCGATAACCGGGAACGCTGTAGCCAAATCGGCCAACATACCAAGGTCTTGAGAACCCTGACCAGGAAATACCATTGCAAATTCAGACATAGACATGTTCATCTTCCTGTCAAATTAAAAACGTATCAGTGCTGAACCCCAAGTAAGGCCACCACCAAAAGCCTCAATTAAGATTAACTGACCGCGCTTAATCCGGCCATCACGTACTGCTTCATCAAATGCTGTGGGTACCGATGCCGCAGAAGTATTACCGTAACGATCCAGCGTTACCACTACTTTATCCATTGTCATATTTAATTTTTTAGCTGTCGCTGCGATAATACGCAAATTAGCCTGATGAGGTACCAGCCAATCCAACTCACTATATGGTAAGTTATTTGCTTCTAAAGTCTCATCAACTATGTTAGCCAATTCACGGACTGCAATCTTAAATACTTCATTACCGATCATACTAGCATACGCTGGTTCTTTTAGATTCTGACGCTCCTGATAAGGCAATACCAACAATTCACCATAGCTACCATTTGCATGAAGGTGAGTTGAAAGAATTCCTGGCTCATTAGAAGCCCCTACCACCATAGCACCTGCACCATCGCCAAACAGGACAAGTGTTCCGCGATCTTCTGGATCAAGTGTTCTGGTAATAGAATCGGAACCAATAACCAATGCATGTTTTGCCGCACCGGTTTTAATAAACTTATCAGCAATACTCAGTGCATAAACAAAACCAGAACAAGCAGCAGAAATATCAAAAGCCGCTGAATTTTGGGTACCCAACATGTGCTGAATTTGGCACGCAGAACTGGGGAAAGCATGGGTGGATGAAGCTGTTGCAACAATGATTAAATCAATCTGCTCTTTATCAATGCCAGACATTTCAATTGCTTTCTTTGCAGCCCGGAACCCCATAACCGCAACAGTTTCATCATCAGTAGCAATACGACGTTCGCGGACACCTGTACGGGTAATAATCCACTCATCAGAAGTATCCACCATTTTTTCTAAATCAGCATTAGTACGCACTTGCGCAGGTAGATAACTACCTGTACCTAAAATTTTTGTATACATGTATGTTCAGTCACTCTTGGGTAATGCTGTTTCCAGGCGTGCAGCAATTCTATCAGGAACCTGCCTTTCAACGGCCTGAACAGCCTGTTCGATTGCGGCTTTAAACGCATGCTCATTAGCCGCCCCATGGCTTTTGATTACAATTCCATATAATCCTAACAGACATGCGCCATTATACTGGTCAGGGTTCAGGTGACCGAAGCGTTTTGTCATCCGTTTTTGCAGCCACTTCTTGACTATTCTCAACAACCAGGAAAATTTTTTCTTTTGTCCATCCGATGATTTAAGCAGGGATAAGATAACTCTAATCGCCCCTTCCATCGTTTTTAACGTCACGTTACCTGCGAAGCCGTCACATACCAATACATCGCTCTTACCTGTCAGTAATTCGTCACCTTCCAGATAACCAATGTAATTTATCGTCGGAATGCGCTTTAAAATAGTGGCGGCTTCGCGGATATTATCCAGCCCTTTACTCTCTTCCGTACCAATGTTAAGCAATGCTACCGCGGGATTAACCACCCCCACGACTTCCTCGGCCATTACTGAACCCATAATGGCGAATTGCACCAACATGCGGCTATCGCAATTAACATTGGCACCTAAATCCAATACGACAGTTTGCCGCTGTTTCAGATTTGGCAACACGGTCATCAAAGCAGGTCTTTCAATGCCTTCTATCAATTTTAGCATCAATTTAGATAACCCCATCAATACTCCGGTGTTTCCTGCACTGATACACGCCTGCGCTTCACCTGATTTCACTAAATCCAAGGCAATACGCATTGACGTTCCTCGGCTGTTACGAATCGCTTGCGACGGTTTCGCATCATTAGCCACAACCCGTTCAGCAGGAACCACGTGTAAACGACTGAGCAACTCAGCATCACTATTTACAAGCATCGGAGAAATGATATCGGGGATTCCGACCAGCAATAATTTAAGTCTAGGGTTAGACGCCAGTGCCTGCAATGCAGCAGGCACCGTAACGCGAGGACCAAAGTCCCCGCTCATGGCATCTAACGCTAAAGTCAGATTAGTCAAGGTATCAACTTGCTAATGACTGGCGGAGATTATTTGTTGATGACTTTGCGGCCACGGTAGTAGCCATCAGCAGTCACATGGTGACGCAGGTGAGTTTCACCAGAAGTTTTATCTACAGATAGTAATGGTGCAGTCAGTGCATCATGAGAACGACGCATACCACGTTTAGAACGAGTTGGTTTATTCTGTTGTACGGCCATTGACCTTACTCCTTAAGTACTTTTCTTTAAGCTGGCTAATACGGCAAATGGGTTTGGTTTTTCAGCCTCTAGAGGTAATTCACCAAACACCATGTCCGCTTCGGACACTTCACAGTGTTCAGAATCATGTACCGGAACTACCGGCAGAGAAAGAATTATTTCATCTTCAATCATTGCCAGCAAATCTATTTCGCCAAATTCGTTAACGTCAATTGGCTCATACTCTTCCGGTAATGCTTCAGCCTGTTCATCATTGACGACCGGGCTAAAACAATATGTTATGTGAACGTGATGGCTGAAATTACCGCCACAACGCTGACATTCAAGCGTAACATCCACATCGGAATGCCCACGCACAACCGCCAGACGTTGGTTATCTATCTGAAACGATAAAACGCTGTCTACATCATTGTCCACGCTAACCACAGATTCCGCGATACGCAAAACTTGCTCAGGTGAATAACTACCTGCGTAGTCTAATCGTTTCTGAGCTGCGCGAAGCGCATCAATGGTCAGGGGTAATTTTACCTTTTGCATAAGGCGCGCATATTATCTTTGTAATGAGGTATAGTCAAAGAAAAAGGCCACACATCTGCACCTTTCCGCCAAATATTCGCTTATTAAGCTGTGCCTAGTTTAAAATGCCTGCAATTATTTCGCCATGTCTTTTGGAAAAATTATGACACAAATCATTTTAGCTTCCACATCAGCTTATCGCCGCATGTTACTGGAAAAACTTCGTTTACCCTTTATATGTGCAGCTCCTAATACTGATGAAACACCTCGAATGAATGAAAATGCAGAACAGCTCGTTATACGTTTGGCGCAAGCCAAGGCACAGGCATTACAAACAAAATATTCTCAGCATTTGATTATTGGTTCTGATCAAGTTTGTGTTATTAACGGCGAAATCACCGGCAAGCCCCACAATCTTGAAAATGCATTTAAACAATTACGGCAAGCCAGTGGTCATTGCGTCACCTTTTATACCGGCATTTCTCTCTTTAACAGCAAAACAGGAATAACCGATACCCGTTGTGAATTATTCAATGTCTATTTTAGAGAGCTGGCTGATGATGAAATCTGGGCTTATTTAACTGCGGAAACCCCTCTTAATTGTGCCGGAAGCTTTAAAAGCGAAGGGTTAGGAATCACTTTATTTGAACGACTTGAAGGGAAAGATCCGAATACGCTGATAGGTTTACCATTAATTACATTGACTGAATTATTAATCCGCCAGGGGGTAAACCCACTGACGGCGATAGGTTAATTACTGTGATTCTGACGTAGCGTTTTTATACAATAGCGCAATTGCTCATCCATCGGTGCTTCAAGACATAATGTCTCCCCCGTCGAGGGATGAGTAAATTTTAGCGCACTGGCATGCAAGAATAGGCGGTTAAGACCCGTAGCTGACAGTTGCGAATCAAAAACTTTATCCCCATAGCGATCATCAAAAGCGATCGGATGCCCAGCATATTGAGTATGAACACGGATTTGATGAGTCCGACCCGTTACCGGACTGGCTTTCATTAACGTTGCATTGGCAAAACGCTCTTCTACTTTAAAACGCGTTTCAGAAGGCTTACCTTCACTGTTTACTTTAACAATCCGCTCACCACTTTGCAGGATGTTTTTCAGCAATGGAGCCTGAACAACCTTACAATGTGATTGCCATTGTCCTCGTACTAAAGCCAGATAATCTTTCTGCATCTGTTTAAGGCGTAATTGCTCATGCAAGGCCCGTAAAGCTGAGCGTTTTTTAGCAATTAACAAAATTCCAGAGGTATCACGATCTAAACGATGCACTAATTCGAGGAATTTTGCTTCCGGACGCAAAACCCGCAATCCTTCAATAACACCAAAACTTAAACCACTACCGCCATGAACGGCCGTACCAGAAGGTTTATTGAGCACCAGAATATAGTCATCTTCGTATAAGATACAATCGTCTAATACAGCGACTTTATCCAGTTTGGCTGAAACTGGCGCTTCTTGCCGTTCTGCAACCCGGACCGGTGGAATTCTGACAACATCCCCCGCAGACAATTTATACTCAGGTTTTATCCTGCCTTTATTTACCCGCACTTCCCCCTTACGCACAATCCGGTAAATCATGCTCTTAGGAACACCCTTCAAACGCGCTAATAAAAAATTATCAACTCGCTGTCCAGCTTCATCGTCATCAATAGTGACAAATTGTACAACTTGATTATTCGTTTTCATGATAGCAATTTTAATTATCACTCAAGCAGAGTGCTACTCATTTTTAAATATGTGTAAAAATCACGCATACTTTCCGGTTGTTACCTTCCCTACTTTAAGATAAAGATTAAATATTAACTATTTCTTCCTATTTCATCAGAAAAACCGCTTAAAGACATAAAGTCACCTTGCTATCACCCCAACAGCAATGGAATAATACGTAGCCATCATCAGTTTTTTAAACCTGAATGGCGAAGTTAAACGTTTGTTCTTCATTTGATTGCACAAAAACGCAGCAATGGCGTAAGACGTACTGGGAAATCAAATAATTAGCGGGCTACGGGTAGCAGATTACTGGAATTGGATCAAATCAGCTTCATTTATATTTGCAGATTATTCCTAGAAAAGGGTACTGTTTTCTAAGTGAAAATTCAGACCTGCCGAAAATATGCGTCTCTATACAAACGACAACCGGGAGGTTGGCGGATTTGTAAAAGACACGAGACCATCGGTTACCAGTCGCTCATCTATATTTACCCGTAGCTCTATAACTAATGTAAAAAATAATGAGTAAGTTACAATGAAAAGAATGCTAATCAACGCAACTCAGCAAGAAGAGTTGCGTGTTGCTCTGGTTGACGGGCAACGCCTTTATGATTTGGATATCGAAAGCCCAGGACACGAGCAAAAAAAAGCAAATATCTACAAAGGTAAAATCACCCGAATTGAACCTAGTCTGGAAGCTGCTTTTGTTGACTACGGCGCTGAACGGCATGGTTTCCTTCCTATTAAAGAAATAGCCCGCGAATATTTTCCCAATAACTACCATCCTCACGGTCGCCCTAATATCAAAGATGTTTTAAGGGAGGGCCAGGAAGTTATCGTTCAAGTCGATAAAGAAGAACGTGGTAATAAAGGGGCCGCCTTAACCACTTTTATCAGTCTGGCGGGCAGTTATCTGGTACTAATGCCTAATAACCCTCGTGCGGGCGGTATTTCCCGCCGTATCGAAGGAGATGACCGCACAGAACTGAAAGAAGCTTTGGCATCGTTAGAAGTGCCAGAAGGAATGGGACTGATCGTCCGCACTGCGGGTGTCGGTAAGTCCGCAGAAGCACTACAGTGGGATTTATCATTCCGCCTTAAACACTGGGAAGCGATCAAAAAAGCCGCCGAAAACCGCTCTGCTCCCTTCTTAATCCATCAAGAAAGTAATGTTATCGTCCGTGCTTTCCGCGACTATTTGCGCCCAGACATCGGTGAAATCCTAATCGACAATCCCAAGGTTCTCGATCTGGCACGGCAACATATTACTGCACTTGGCCGCCCGGATTTCACCAGTAAAATTAAGCTGTATAGTGGTGAGGTTCCCCTGTTCAGCCATTATCAAATTGAATCACAGATTGAATCTGCATTTCAGCGTGAAGTTCGTCTGCCATCAGGCGGTGCTGTGGTTATCGATACCACAGAAGCATTAACTGCGATCGATATTAACTCTTCCCGTGCAACACGTGGAGGAGATATCGAAGAGACGGCTTTTAATACCAACCTTGAAGCAGCGGATGAAATTGCCCGTCAATTACGCCTGCGTGACCTTGGTGGTTTGATTGTTATCGATTTTATCGATATGACACCAGTACGTCATCAACGTGAAGTGGAAAACCGCCTACGTGATGCTGTTCGCCAGGATCGTGCTCGTATTCAAATTGGCCGTATTTCCCGTTTTGGTCTACTGGAAATGTCCCGTCAGCGCCTGAGCCCATCACTAGGTGAATCCAGCCACCACGTTTGCCCACGCTGTAGCGGCACAGGGACTATTCGTGATAATGAATCCCTATCGCTATCCATTTTGCGTCTGATTGAAGAAGAGGCACTGAAAGAGAACACGCATCAAGTCCATGCTATTGTTCCAGTACAAATCGCCTCATATCTACTAAACGAAAAGCGCCAGGCAGTCAGTGCAATTGAACGCCGTCAGGGAGATGTTGGCGTAGTGATCGTGCCTAACGATCAAATGCAGACTCCTCACTTCTCTGTTCTACGCGTGCGTAAGGGTGAGGAAATTTCTGCACTGAGCTATCTGCTTCCTCAATTTTATGAAGCAGGAACGATAAATCCTCAAGAAGATGTCCAACCTGAACGTAAGCGTCCTGAGCAGCCCGCTATTTCTGCTTTTGCTTTGCCAGCCGATACGCCAGCACAGCAACCATCACATAAAACAAAAGAGAAAAAGCCAAACCACACGGCTCAGACTATAACGGAACAACCCGGTCTCTTAAGCCGCTTCTTGGCTGCTTTGAAAAAAATGTTCAGTACAGAAGCAGAAGAAGAAAAACTGGCACAGAAAAAAGAGAATAAATTATCTGGTCATGATAACCGTCGCTCTTCTGAACGACGCAATCAACGCCGCCAAAATTCACGTAAAGATCGTGATGATAATAATCTGCGTGATGAACAACGTAATAACCGTGATCGTGACGAACAACGGAAAAATCGTAATACTCAACAGAAAAATGGCACTCAAGATAACAATGTAACGATAGATACTGCTGCTCGTGAAACCCAACAGCAGCAACGTCGCGAGCAACGTGCAGAACGTCAACGCCGTCGTCAGGAAGAAAAACGCCAGCAGCAACTTGAAACCCAGAAGCCAGAAGTCGTTGAAAATGAGGTTGAAGAACGTCTACCGGTTATACCACGTCGCCAACGTCGTCAGCTTGAGCAAAAAATTCGCATCATAGATGAAGTGAAAGAAGTTACAACTGCCGCCTCGCTGCCCGTACCTGTTGTTACAGAAGAGCAATTACCAGTACCTGTTGAAATACCGGTAGAAACAGCTCAGCCGCAACAATTGACTGAAAATAAAGAGCAACAAGATAATGTTATGCCACGCCGCTCTCGTCGCTCACCTCGTCATTTGCGCGTTAGTGGTCAGCGCCGCCGCCGTTACCGCGATGAAAGAAATCTACTTCAATCACCGGTACCATTATCTATGGCTGTTGCATCACCAGAAATGGCTTCCGGTAAAGTTTGGGTTC
This sequence comes from Photorhabdus sp. S10-54, assembly GCF_963878145.1. NCBI lineage: Bacteria > Pseudomonadati > Pseudomonadota > Gammaproteobacteria > Enterobacterales > Morganellaceae > Photorhabdus > Photorhabdus sp. S10-54. The sequence goes on from NZ_CAWNXG010000021.1 coordinate 22,370, forward strand.
GCTATCCGGTGGTTCCGATTTCCATAGAAATGCCTGAGGAAATTTCTATGATCGAACAGCAAGAACAGCAAAATGAGGTATTGTCGGCAATAGCAACAGAAACAGTACCTGCAATCATCGTTGTTGCAGAATCTGAACAAACCATCATTGAATCTCCGAAAGTAGCAAAGACGCTAGAAACTCACCAAAACGGAATCAAATCTGAAACAGGCATTACAGAACAAAATGACATTGTTCTACAGCAAACTGAATCAGTGCAGGAAGAACGGTCAGTTATTGAACTGGTTGCAATAACACCGATTATCCCTGAATTTGAGCAGCAATCTGAAGTAGAAGATGACATCGTTGTTTCTAAAGAAATTGCAGCAGTGATGATTATTGAAGAGAATAAAGATGAAATGGTTAAACAACCTGTTGCTATTATAGCCAAATTTCATCATTCTTACGCGCCGATGACCAAAGCACCAGCCCCTGAGATGATTGAAAAACCTATTGTTATCAGAGAATGGCAACGGCCTTTTTCTCATTTTGAAGGGAAAGGGGGAGCTGGGGGCCATTCAGCCACTAATGCGGCTACTTCACCAATGGCTAAACCGCAATTCTTTGAATAAACAACATTGTTTAATATCAGCAGAATGGCTCTTTTTAGGAGCCATTTTTTTGCTACTAACCCCACAAAAACACTTACCGTTAATTTTATTCTATCCACATAAGGGTTAGTTTAAACAGTCATTACCGTGACTCTCTTCAATTAATTATCATTCGATTTCTTATTTAACCAGGAGAATAACCTATGAAACCGTGGCTTATTTTTGGTGCAGGTAGTGGCATTGGACGTCATCTTGTGACTGTCGCACTGCAACAAAAACGTCCCGTCATTGCGCTTATCCGCAATTTTCAGCAGGCTACTGAACTGAGTGCTTTAGGTGTCAAAGTGATACAAGGTGATGCCTGTAATGCTGAAGATGTTGAAAAAACGGTACAACATGTAAGTTCAGAAGCAATCGTCTTTTCTACTATTGGTGGAATTGATTCAGATCTCTTTGGCAATATGACTATCATTGATACTATTGAGAAAACTGAAATAACACGTATGTTACTCGTTACCTCAATAGGTTGTGGCGAAGGCTGGAAAACCCTGTCACCCAGAGCTAAATCATTGTTTGGCCAATCTGTCAGGCGTAAATCAATGGCAGAAAGCTACCTTCAGACAAGTTCCTTGAATTACACAATTATTCGCCCAGGAGGATTAACAGATAAACCAGGAACAGGCCATTGTCAAAGATATCAGCATGAAATTCATGGTTCAGTTAGTCGCCAAGATGTTGCACATCAACTGGCAACTATGGCAGAAGAAGAATCTTCATATCAGCAGATTTATACCTTAGTTGATCCAGAGCTTAAACCTGATTGGGCTATTGCGTAGTCGGTAAGAATAACCACGCATTCATGCGTGGTTATTTAATGATGCTATTTGAGTTCACCCATTGTTTTAAGCTTTTTAGACAATTCCCGACGCTCTTTAGAAAGATCCGCATTTTTAATTATATGATCATCTATACGGTCTTCATAATCACTTCTCATATTCATAATGATGCTCTGAATATCCTCAATTGACATACCGGGCTTGATGTATTCGCTCAAGTTATCAAGCAATAAAACACGCTTCTGGTTATCGCGTATTTTCTTTTCATTGTCTGCAATTTCGCGCTGTAACTTATTCTTACGACGAAACATATGTACAAACTCCAACACATTGTGGAATGACGGCTTATTTACGTTGTCCATTTTCATACCTTATCTTCAATCTAAACGTACAAATTATCCAATCTGACTACACAATAAGACTAAAACCATTAATAAACAAGTCAGTTTCCGTTATTTATTGATTTTCATTAATTACATAAACCAGTTAACTTCTTGCTAAAGGTTCAGCATATTGACTCAATCTAAAACAATCGGCCAATGCGAATGAATAATAAACCGCCAATCTTCCACTGGCAGAAGAACAGTTTTCCCCTATAGCTCATATTCCATCTGTTACTCTACAATTTTTTCAGATTTCAAGTGCACGATTATTAATTACTATTATCTCATACAAAATGAATAAAAAACTATAAAGTTAATTCTATTTATAAATTAAATAATTAAGTTAGATATTAATAAACAAACCAAATAAAGACAATTAATTATATAGAACACAATAAAAACTTGAATAAAATGTTATTACCCCCCCAATATTTCATATATTTTTAACTGTCTTAACACTTTCACTTTTCAATTCCTTGTGAAATAGGGTTTTTAGTAAATTATTTTGAATATAATTTATATAAAATAGGAAAAACCATTAGTTTATTAGTTTATTAGTTTATTAGTTTATTAGTTTATTAGTTTATTAGTTTATTAGTTTATTAGTTTATTAGTTTATTAGTTTATTAGTTTATTAGTTTATTAGTTTATTAGTTTATTAGTTAAACACCTTTCAAAAATCACTATATTTGTGATATTCATCTTAATAATAAAATAAAAAATTCCTTATTACTGAAACATAATTAAAATTGACGAAAAACATAACGATGATTAGGTTAGTGATGAAAAAAATTCCTTTTGATTTGGATGGTTACGAAATCTCTTTTGGCCATGCACGTAGAACAAGAATTCCAATTATAAAAATAACTCATCCAAAAAATGGGATTTCCATCAAACCATTTTATAGTGTTAATAGAATAAATTTACTTGAAAGAATTCAATATGAAACTGGTTTAAATGATCAATATATTGAATCTATTAATGAGCATTTTCAAGAAATTAATTATCCTTAAAAAACCAGATATAACAGGAGATTATATCCTTTTACTTTAGTACCTTGGAAATTACCAAGGTACTGCATATCAGTTTATTCTGTTTTATATCTTATTCACTGATGAATACATTTGTAATTAGCTGGTAAAAGTGCTGACCTGATGTAAGATAGTAAATAATAACACCCCCTAATATATAGAAAATAAAAGCAGAAAACGCCAAGCATGTACCTGCAATTATCGCATACTGATATCGATTTTCCAATGTTGACATTAGTGTAAAATAAACTAATCCCATAACTGAAAATACACCTACCCCACCAATTATCCCTTGAGTTATATACCCGTTATCTTTCAAGTTGCCTCTTTGTTGGCTGCACTCACTCACCCCGGTCACATAGTTCTCTATGCTCCCGGGGATTCGCTCCCTTGCCGTCGCGATGCATCTTGAAATCCATAGGGTATATGCATCACTATTTTCATCAATATACTTATTATCGCCATCAGCATTTATCCAGTCCTGCGGAGAATTCATTAAATATCGCATTAAATAAACTGCGATCTTCTTCATACGCCTCTAACGCTCTGACATATGACTCCATTTTACTCTCAACCAAAAAAAGCCACTTTCTCACATTAACTTCATATATAATGACGTATTTTAACCTAATAAAGAAATCATATAATTCTTATATAGGATAAACTCCAAAATATACCTCATATATAAATCAGAATCTAATGAAACAGTCTAAATTTTTCTTTTATTTTTTCTGTTATATAGTAAAAAAGAACAGAAAACGCCAAGCATGTACTCGCAACTATCGCATATTGATATCGATTCTCCAACGTTGACATCAGTGTAAAGTAAACTAACCCCATGACTGAAAATACACACAGAGTCCCAATTACCGCCTGCACTATATGCACCACGGTGTTCATCAATATGCTTATTATCTTCATTTATCTAACCCTACAGAGAATTCATCAAATATTTCATTAAATAAACCTCGATTTTCGTCATACGCTTCCAATGCTCTGACATATGGCTCCATTTTACTCTCAACCAAAAAATAAAGTAAATCCAGGTTACCCTCTCGCCTTAACAACATATATAAATTCGGGTTTGTTTGAGCTAATTCCCTAGAAGTATAGATCGCTCTGGATACTGACGCCCCAACCCCCAAGGTCGCAGTAAATGTTACAGATCCTCCAAGTTTAGTGAACCATTTTGCGCCAAAAAAAGCACCAAGGCTCCCCCTAAATATGACATATTTCGAAATCATACCTCCAAATATTTTCCCAACTTTCGTTTCGATTAATCGTTGCTTTTGCTCTTCACTAAGTTTACCTAAGTAATCCTCAAAAATAATCTGAATAATCCTTTCAAGATTATTAAGCGTAATAGCTTCCGACTTTATCAATCCAACAAAACGATATTTGTCATTTTCATTATCCCATCTATACTCAGTATCAAGATAATCGTAACCAACATAATAAAAATCCACAGGAATATCTAATACCCCTTCGGCAAACCCAGTAAGCCAGCTACTGTCATCGTCAATTGTTGCAACCATTTTTCCAGCGATTTCTTTAGCCCCGTCCATTAAAAAACCCTTTCATCCCAAATGCTATAGGCACCTGTTGAACAAGCTACATTATTCCAAGTAATATTAGTATATACCATTGAAAGAATTTCCTGTGGCATCATATGATTACTGGTTAATGAATGCGGGTGGTCTGATTTTAAACTAACAATATACGCTTGCCCGAGACGAATTGTATAGTAAAGCTCAAGTCCACCATTTTCACTGGTACGGTAAGATTCAAGAAAATACTCTAACCTTTCGTTATCATCCAAGCTTTTTGCTAATAAAGGAGAAGCTTTATCAATAGGTTTAGTGATAATTACCGGATAATGTGAAACATTTTGTTTGCGAGTCATAAGATGTTGCAGACTATAGACGAAGATCTGATCTTCGTGCCCATTTTGCGCTTTGATACCTATTGAGTCTCTTCTGCCACAACCCGCAGAAATTAACCCTTGGTTTTGACCTTTAACCGTTAAATAAATTAAATTTTACATATTCACCTCATTTATCATTTCAATACTTTAATGCATACTGCAGTAGGCAGATCAATATTGTCAAGGATAAATGTTCTAAAAACATACAATAATTTATTCCAAGCCCCAAAAATGTTAATAACTGACATCCTATCGTGGCGCAGAAAGTAGGAAAATATGGATATAATATTGCAATCACATGGATTCTCTAAGATAGTAAGCAATGATTACCTACATTTCTGGACAAAATATCATTCCCCTCTCTAAAAAGCAGAAAAAAACAAATAATTAACTAACCTCATTGGACATTGAACAACAATGAAAAATAGCAGCGAACAACCCACTTTCTACATCCACGACTACGAAACTTTTGGTCAACATCCGGCCTTAGACAGACCGGCTCAATTTGCTGGTGTTCGTACTGATATGGATTTCAATATTATTGAAGAGCCATTAGTTATTTACTGTTCACCTGCTGATGATTATCTGCCACAACCAGAAGCTGTCATGATTACAGGTATTACTCCGCAAATTACCTTAGAAAAAGGGGTCAATGAAGCAGAATTTGCCCGCCAGATTCATAATGTATTCAGTGTACCGAACAGTTGTATCCTCGGTTATAACAATATTCGATTTGATGATGAAGTCAGCCGTAATATTTTTTACCGCAATTTTTATGATCCGTACGCTTATAGTTGGCAAAAAGGTAATTCCCGTTGGGATTTACTTGATGTATTACGTGCCTGTTATGCCTTGCGTCCCGAAGGTATTGTCTGGCCAAAGAATGAAGATGGTCTACCTAGCTTTAAGCTAGAACATCTGACTAAGGCAAATGGCGTTGAACATTCACATGCTCACGATGCGATGTCCGATGTCTATGCCACAATCGCAATGGCAAAATTACTCAAAGAAGTACAGCCAAGGATGTTCAATTATTTCTTTCAGTTAAGAAATAAGCAGAAAATTAGCGCCCTCATCGATATTCCCCAAATGAAACCGCTGGTTCATGTTTCCGGGATGTTTGGCGCTGCTCGCAGCAACCTCAGTTTGGTTGCACCTCTTGCCTGGCATCCGGTAAATCAGAATGCGGTTATTATGTGCGATTTAGCCGGAGATATTTCACCATTACTGGAATTGGATGCAGATATATTGCGTGAACGTCTATATACCCGCCATGATGAATTACAGCCAGATCAACCACCAGTCCCAATAAAACTGGTTCATATTAATAAGTGTCCAATAGTCGCCCCCGATAATACTTTGCGAACAGAAGACGCTGAACGTATCGGATTAGATCGTGATCATTGTGAAAGAAATCTGGCTATTCTGCGAAATAATCCACAAATTAGAGAAAAAGTTGTAGAACTATTTGCAGAGGCAGAACCTTTCCCTGAATCTGATAATATTGACGCTAAGCTGTATGATGGTTTTTTTAGCAGTGCCGATAAAGCAGCAATGAATATTATCCGTGAGACATTACCTCAGAATTTACCTGCGCTCGATCTGACTTTTCAGGACCCACGTATTAAAACACTGTTATTCCGCTATAGAGCCAGAAACTACCCTGCTACTCTAACTTACGATGAACAACAACACTGGTTACGTTATCGTCAAGATGTATTAACTCAAGATAAGCTGAGTGAATATTTCTTTATAATTGAACAACTCTTCACTGAATATCAAGGCAACGAAGAAAAATGCCGTCAACTTAAAGCACTCATGGAGTATGCGGCAAAACTGGTCGGATAATTAAACAGACAGTAGGTAAATATAAAACGGCGAGTCATATATACTCGCCTTTCTGACAGGATAACTCTCTCATCAATCTTTACAGATTTAAACTTTCCTAGTGCCAACATGACGTTGTAACTACTGAGAATATTGACATTAAGATCTTTCACCCCAATTTTTCAACTTGGATGTTTTCCCAATTCCGGGATTGAGAGTGTTAGTGGGATCAGTCATCCGATAAAAAGCCTTAAGTTGAAGTTTAGCCTGATATAGATGACCCACATTATGCTCTGCGGGATATTCCGCTCCTCGTTTATCAAGCAGCTCTATCATTCTTTCTTTCAATGCCTGTATGTCCACCCCTTTTTTCACAATGTAATCCTGATGAAACACGTAGCACATAAAATGCCCGCAATAAAGTTTGTGTACCAATACATCATCAAACTCTGGGGGTAATTGTTCAAACCATTCACGATCATTGCGGCGCAAAGCGATATCAAGTGACAGGATATTCTCTACTTCGTTACTATGCACCGCTTGATAACGGATCGCTGAACCACCAGCGGAAAAACGATGCAAGAACGCTTTAGCACCCTCCTCCGGCGTACAAGCAAAGAAATCCCCTTCCACCCGGCTAAAATATTCTTCCAACCAGCTTCTGGCCTCTTCAATCCCATCACCTGACATTTTTAATATCAAATGGTGCTCAAAACGATTACGATATTCTTTCAAACGCTTAGGCAAGTGAGAGGGAAGTAAACGACTTAACCCCTGCATAATGCGATCGATAAGATTGACAGGTAAAAATGAAATTCGGTTGAAAATAGCGTCCATTCTCCCTTTCAAAGTAAAATAAGCCGGCATCTTATCCGTGCCAAGCTTATCAATCATGATGAAAGTATCTTTACCGTAAGTTTCCGCAATATCGAAAATATCCCGGTGCATATATTCACCCGCCACCGGTAAATTATGAAAATTTGCTAATATATGACGACGCAATTCCGTCAATACGCCAGTTTGGTTGGTACCGATATAAAATACTTGAGACAAAGGTTCTGCCGGAAAAGTATCGAGCCGGACAGCAAACACAACCAACTTACCCGCACAACCTGAAGCTTCAAATAAACGGCGCTCGTCAGAATTAAAACGAGATGGAGTATCAGCATCTACGTCACGTACTCGTTGGGCATATTCATGATCAGATGCTTTACGCTGACCCTGTTCTACATCCTGATCACTGTAACGCTGTTCTTCCAGACAAGAGAGAATCTCTTCTGGTGTTTCTCCCAAATAGATACCCAGATGATTAATTAATTCTGGCTTACCACACTCATTAACACGTCCATATAATGCCATTTCGGTATAAGCCGGCCCACGATGAACTAAAGAACCTCCTGAGTTATTACAGATGCCCCCAATCACAGAAGCGCCAATACAGGAAGAACCGATAACTGAATGTGGTTCACGTCCCAGCGGCTTGAGCGCCCGTTCAAGTTGCCATAATGTACTGCCAGGTAATGCAACTACCTGATTACACTGTTTTAAAATCTGAATTTTATTCATGCGCAGCGTGCTAATAATGACTATGTCACGATCGTAATCCTTACCATTCGGGGTAGAACCTTCAGTTATACCCGTGTTGGCCGCCTGCATTAAAATGATTTTATCTGCTTCAACGCAGACCTTAAACACACACCACTGTTCCACCAGCGAGCCGGGAAACACAACGGCTAAAGCATCTCCCTGGCCGGAGCGAAAGCCTTTACGATAACGTTCAGTTTTATGGGGAGCAGTCAGGATATGAGATTTACCGACAATATTGGTCAGGGTAGTAATGAGTTGCTGATTTTGAGAGGTCTTTGCATCATTCATAGTCTCTTCCTTAATATACAATTACCTCTCAGAGCATAGATTGTTTTTCTTCGCTTACCGTTGAAATTTTTCTTATCTGTAAGCGACCTCGCTGTTTTTTTTCTTAAGCTCCTTTTCCTTAACTATTACGGTAAAATTAGCAACATAGTAAAAATAATGGCGCCAAATTCGGCGCCATTATTCTTTTGCTAAATATTAAACCATTTCAGAGCATTGAGGCATCGGCTGACGGAAGCGACGGGTCAGGAATACCATATAAACCAGACCAATTGCTCCCCAAGTTAGCCCCAATTCCATAGAACTTTGCTCCAGATTCATCCATAGTACGCTAACAGTACAAGCACCTATCACAGGTAATATCAAGAAATTAATGATATCTTTTAATGTACGGTTACGACGTTCACGGATATAGAATTGAGAAATGACTGATAAGTTTACAAAGGTGAACGCTATCAACGCACCAAAGTTAATCAGAGCTGTTGCAGTAACCAGATCAAAGGTAATCGCAGATAACCCTATGGTGCCTACCAACAATACGTTGATTATCGGAGTCCGCCATTTTGGATGAACATAGCCAAATATTTTCTCAGGAAATACACCATCGCGCCCCATAACATAGAGCAAACGGGAAACCCCCGCGTGAGCCGCCATACCAGAAGCCAAAACAGTGACACAAGAGAACACCAAAATAATGGATTGGAACAGGGTACCTGCTACATACAGCATAATTTCTGGCTGAGATTCATCCGGGTTCTTGAACCGAGAAATATCCGGAAAATAGAGCTGCAAGAAATAAGAAACCGCAATGAAGATAACACCACCGATTAATACTGTCAGGAAAATCGCTTTCGGAATCACCTTACCAGCATTCGGAGTCTCTTCGGACAACGAACTAATGCCATCAAACCCTAGAAATGAGAAGCACAAAATCGTCGCCCCAGTAATCATTGGGATCAAATGGGCATCTTCAGAAACGAATGGTTTCGCATTCCATAAAGTTCCTACTCCTTCCCCGTTGTACACACCGTGGATCAGTAAACCCACAAATACGACCATAATGGCCACCTGAACAATAACAATAGCCGTGTTGAGATTAGCAACAACGTTAATGCCACGCAGGTTAAAGGCTGTCATCAGTAATGCAAAACCCACAACGAAGATCCACGGATCTACGCTAGGAAAAATGGCCTGAAGATAAATTTTCGCTAACAAGATATTAATCATCGGCATGAACATATAGTCCAATAGCGATGACCAACCCACCATAAAGCCAACATGCGGACTAATGGATTTTTGTGCATAAGTATATGCAGATCCAGCAGAAGGGAAACGTTTTACCAACTTCCCGTAGCTCACGGCGGTAAACAGAATTGCGATCAAAGCAATAGCGTAGGATGTCGCTACGTGACCGTTAGTCAAACCAGAAACAATACCGAAAGTATCAAAGATAGTCATAGGTTGCAGATAAGCAAGACCCATCATCACTACCTGAACCAAGGTCAGTGTTTTTCTGAGCTGAACACGATTGTTAGCACCAGTCTGGTTAGTGCCTAGTGTGATTACAGTATTATGAGTCATGAGCAAAACCTCCCATAACTCCGATTCGTGTTATGACACTACTTAATCGATAGTTACTGGGAAGACTTCGCTTCTGCCTATAGGCAGTAGAATTAGAGGCTGGATTATATGCAGAGCTCAATGCTCCATAGTCATCGATGCAGCAGCATGTGCCAATTGGCACAAGTGCGAAAGGAAATAATTGCTCCATATTAGCGTTCCTCATTACGGCAACCGATTCTCATTGCGGTTGATCGTGGGCCAATTATCTATCCGGCTCAGAGTCCGGCCTCTGGTATAGTAAAAAATAAGTCAAAGCAAAAAAAATAACCGACGCATATAAACGCATCAGTTATTCTCTAGTGGGCGAATTCTGCACTTGAAGACCTGAAATAGCAATACTCACCACACTAAAAGTTCATTATTTTTTACCACACTCATTGATGACGCTATGGAATTTGACGGTGTCATATACATTTCTTTGATATGGCTAAGTTTTAACACAACACAAAACGGATTTCTATTCAGTTTTACAGGTATAAGCAAAAAACAAAAATCCTCCTTGTCAGCGACAAACAAGGAGAATTATAAAACAGTTAGTTAGAACGCATTATCAAAAGTCGTAATTAATACCAATGTTATAACGACGACCATCCAATACTATATCATGGGTGTCTTCAGTCACTTGTTTTTCAAACACATTATATACCCCCCCTACCAAGCGTAAACCTTCAGCCAGATAATAGCTGACACCGATATCCACAAAGGTATAAGACGGTGTTCCTGTCCCCATAGAGGTACGTGATAAATAATTCGACGTTTTGCCACGGTAGTTAACACGCGCCCAAGTTTGCATTTCTGGTAAAACCTGCCAGTTTAAGGTTGCATTCACCATATGTTTAGGCATCTTATTCAAAGGCTTCCCTTTGAAGTTACCGCTCTTTTGCTCAGAATCAGTATACGTATAGTTTGCAGCCAATACCCAGTTATCAACAATATCCCAGTTCATCGTCGCTTCTACACCACGCATATTGGCTTTATCAATGTTCACACGGTCACTGATAAATTTATAAGCAGTGCCATCAATAACACATTTACCCTGAGATTTACCACTTGGATCGGTACAACGACGTAATTCAGTAATTTTATCTTTAAATTCAGTGTTGAATATTGTTAAACCGACATTAAAGTTATCCCGATTGTTCCAGATAACACCAATTTCCTGATTGAAGCTCTTCTCCGGTTTCAAATCCGGATTACCGACGATAATCGCTGGATCACCACCGCCACCCGTAATCTGCCCCCAATTAGATGCTGCCTGACGTAATTCTGGTGAACGATATCCTGTAGAAACGCCTCCTTTAATCGTCCATTGCTCATCAACATGCCATACACCGTACAAACGTGGAGTCCAATGGTCACCGAAGTTTTCATCTTTATCCATGCGGATACCACCAGTCAGAGCAAAGTCATTGGTCATTTGCCATTCATCTTCAGCAAATAACGCCCAACTCCAACGGTTCAGCTTATTGATATTTTTAGCAGAAGCTAATTGATTCCCTTCATCGCGTAAATCTTCATAACGATACTGACCACCTATACTCAATGAATGATCATCCAACATAAACACTGTATGAGTATTGAACAAATTATCGTAATATTTCATATCACGACCAGGATTACGTGATTCATCACGCTGGAAGTACGTTGTCGACGTTCCAAAATCGTAAACGCCATTATGGGTGATAGAGTAATTATTTCTTTTATATCGACTTTCACTATTACCTGGAGATCGCCAACTACTTGTCTTTGTTTTCCCTACAGTAGAATCACGATCTTGCTCATAACGTCCCGCTTCAAAATCAAAAGTATTCTGCTCATCGGGAGTGAAAGAGAAAGTGGCTGAACCATTACGCATTTCCTGTTTGTTAAACCCACCGATAAATTTATCTTCATTACGGTGAGAATACAGGCCGCTCACTTTCAGCCCTAATAATCCATCAATAATTGGACCTGAAGTATACACACTACTCTGATGACTATTACCTGATTTAGAACGCTCCTGCAAAGTGCCATCAGCGCGGAAGCTGGTTTTCCACTCTTTCTGTGCCTTACGGGTAATGATGTTAATCACCCCTCCCATCGCATCAGAACCATAAAGAGAAGACATAGGACCACGAACAACCTCGATACGTTCTATCGCGGCCAATGGCGGCAACCACCCCTGTTCAATCCCCGAATTATCACGGTTTGGACGAGTACCACGGGTATCAACACGCTTACCATCAACCAGAATCATTGTATATTGAGACGCCATACCGCGAATACTGATGTCACTACTGCTAGCACCACCTGTAACAACGACACCTGGCACATCTTTCAGTGCATCAGTCACATCACGATAAGCCTTAGTTTCCAATTGTTCACGGCTCACCACAGAAATAGACGCTGGCGCATCTTCAATTTTCTGTTGAAAACCAGCTGCCGTAGTGACAAGAATAGTGTCATTACTGCTACTAGCCGCAAAAACTGAGCCAGATGAGATTGCAGCAATAATACCTAACGCGATTTTTCTTTGATTAAAAACACCCATTCCCGATTCTCCAAGAGATATAATTACACTTTATTTATCTATAAAAATGGATAATCAACATGTGCTCAAATAACGAGGATAAAATATTTACCTCTGTGTAGTTTTATTATTTTTCTTATATCTTATTGCTATAAGACATAAGACATAAGACATAAGACAATATTTTTTATTAATTACAACAATCCATCTTATTAACTTATTCCATTTACTATTCTTCACAGTAAAGAATGAATCTCAGCATTAACCAGACAAAAGCTGTAGCTTTCAAATATGGCTTAGCTTTTAAATACACAGTAATACAAGGTAAATAAACCACTCCTCATATACGACAATGCACGTTCTGATTTTTGTGCGCATTCTGCGCCTACGCTTTATTAAAAATATAGTTTAAACAATAAGTTAAAATGAATTTTCACTCACTACCTTTGAAACCAATCCATCAACTAATACCTGAGGAATACCCTGAGAACAACGTTCAATTCTGCCTTTGACACCATAAACCTGTGCCAGACTATCTGGCGTAATAACCTGCTCAGGAGTTCCCTCGGCAATTAAATGCCCTTTTTGCAACATTAATACATGGTCACCATGACGCAAAGCGATATTAATATCATGCACAACAACCACAGTAATAATATTCCGCTGATAAGTTTCTTGTGCCACCAACGCCATTACGTGATATTGATAATTTAAATCCAGCGCACTAAGTGGTTCATCTAATAATAATAATGCTGGTTTACGAATTAACGATTGTGCCAATCCGACTAATTGTTTTTGACCGCCAGATAACTGATCTAAATAACATAACGCCAGGTGCTCAATCCCCAACTGACGTAACAGCAACATCACTTCTTCTTCGCTGGTTTCAGAATGACGCCCTCCGGATGCCCGTTGAGCAACGATAATCGACTCCAGTACATGCAAATGAACACCAGCAGGTAAGCTTTGTGGTAAATAAACCACATTTTCCGATCGCTGAACAAAACTCATCTTCATCAAATCTTGACCATCAAGCCAAAGCTGGCCTCTTGCACGATTTAAACCAGCCAAAGAACGCAAAAGTGTTGATTTGCCGCTACCATTTGGCCCCAACAATACTGTAATTTTCCCACGAGGCAACGGAGCAACATTCAGATTTTCAATAACCGAATGTTTCGGATAACCTGCAAAAAAATTGTTAATGGTTAATCCCGGATTCATATATTCGCCCTATTACGTAAGATTATGCTAAGGAAGAATGGAACCCCAACTAACGCAGTAACGATCCCAACCGGAATAACAACACCCGGGATCAAGTTTTTCGAGGCGATGGACGCCATAGACAGCACCAGTGCACCAATCAAGGCACTGGCTGGCAAATAGAAACGATGATCTTCACCAAACATCATGCGGGCAATATGTGGCGCAATTAAACCGATAAAGGCAATTGGCCCAACAAATGCAACTGCTAAAGCGGCAAGAACACTGATACGCAATAATGTCCCTAGGCGCAGACGACGAACATCAATACCAAAACTGATTGCACGATCTTCACCCAAGCGCAGCGCTGTCAGCTTCCAAGAATTCATCATTGAAATAGGAAAAACGGCGGCAAACACCAACAACATAACACCCAGTTTTATCCAGGTTGCTCTGGCAAGGCTACCCATTGTCCAAAGTACCAGCCCCTGAAGGGTATCTTCCGTTGCAATAAACTGCATCATGGAAACCAATGCTTCAAAGGTAAAGACTAATGCAATGCCAAATAATACGACCCCAGACGTAGCAACTCGTGTCCAACGAGTAATCGTATCCAGCACCAATGCGGCCAACAAGGCGAAAATAAAAGCATTCGCAGAAATGAACCATTGATCAGGCACGCCTGGAATACCAATACCAGATACAATCGCCAACGCAGCACCAAATGCAGCCGCTTGGGCAACCCCTAAAGTAGAGGGACTGGCTAATGGGTTATTTAAGATCGTCTGCATTTCCGCGCCAGCCAGCCCGAGGGACAGGCCAATCACTACCGCCATCAGGGCATAGGGTAAACGGATATCCCAAACAATTACCCGTGTACCCGCATCCACACTCTCTGGCGATACTAAAGTCTGCCAGAGAGATGACAAAGATAAACCTGATGGACCTATCGTAAAATCTAATACCAGTGAAACACCAATAATCAGCACGATGAAGACCATCATCACAATACGGCGGCGTAAAATATATTGGTAATGGGCTTTTATACTGCTGTCATCTAATTGTTGTTTCACCATTGGCATCGGCTCGGTAGTGGCACTCATTATTCCCGTTACCTGACTTACTGATTATTTTTCACTGATCCAATAAACCCCCGATGGATCAACTGCCAGGAATTTACTGTGTAATTCATTCAGTGTCTTCTGCGGATCTAAATCTGTAAATTTTTCAGGATAGAACCATTTAGCAAATACCTGAGTCGCTACCACATTATATGGAGAGTTGTAGTAGTTATGCCAAATCGCATAGTCTCTGCCCTCTTTGACCGCAGTCAACGAGCTAATACCTTTACGTTCAGTCATTTGTTTCAGACTGGCTTTTGCTAGTTCAGGCGTAGATTGCGCTCCCAGTTTTACGCCAGGTTCATTACTGTCTGGCGCTTTTGCCCCACTAGCAATGTAAATATAAGGGTCAACTGCAATAATTTTTTCGAGGTTCATATTACCAAGCGCGCCTGGCAGAACACCTTTAGCAATGTTTTTACCACCAGCCAAATCAATAAAGTTACCCATATTGCCATCACCGGCAGTCGCACAGCAATCTTCAAAAGCACCTGCTCTCAAA
Source organism: Photorhabdus sp. S10-54 (assembly GCF_963878145.1). NCBI lineage: Bacteria > Pseudomonadati > Pseudomonadota > Gammaproteobacteria > Enterobacterales > Morganellaceae > Photorhabdus > Photorhabdus sp. S10-54. The sequence goes on from NZ_CAWNXG010000021.1 coordinate 37,788, forward strand.
TCGATAAGTACTGTTGGTTTTTTCTTTTCCGGGATTTTATTGGTGATATCAGTCACCAGTTTTACATTTTTCTCGTAAAAATCTGCATATTCTGCCGCTTGTTTTTCACGATTTAGTACTTTACCTAGCATACGAATGCTCGGCAGCGTATTCTTTAACGGCTCAGTACGAAAATCAACAAATACCACCGGAATACCTGCCTTTTCAAGTTGGGCGACCAGTTCGCTGTTTTTACCAGGACCATGACCAGACAAGCCAAAAATGGCGATATCCGGATTTAGGGTTAACACTTTTTCAGAGCTGACACTATCAGCACTGGTGTTACCAATCAAAGGAACCTTATCAATCTCAGGGAATTTAGCTTTATAGACGGCGTAAGACTGTGGGTCCAGTTTGCGGAAATCACCTTGCCAACCCGCAATACGGGCCAGTGGTTTATCACCTTCAAGTAAAGCGATAGCGTGGAACAAACGGCCTTCGCCCAACAAAATACGATTTACATTCTCAGGAACTTCAACAGTACGACCAACTATATCGGTGACCGTTTCAGCCCATGATGCGAAGCTTGCCATGACTGCCGAACCCGCTAACAGGCCGACACTGATACTCTTTGCTATGGATCGCGACATAAATTTCATTTTGTTAGCCCTTTCATATTAATAATTATAGTACTAACAATAGGACAAATGAGAATACTTATCAATATGATCTACACAAATTTTGGTAAATTACGTGATTAATTGTATGAATTAACGCTATGAAAAATAAAAAATACCTATTTGATCACAAAATGAGTGTATTCTTTTAATTTCTTATCAAAAACGGCTTATCTACTCAAATAAATAAAACATTAAGATAATAATAAATTAATCGTGAATCGAATTAAAAAAACCATAAAACCAAGCCGGTAGGAATTTTTTCAAAGATTCCTACCGGCCTGTTAAGCACGATTTAACGTATTTACATTCACTGATTCGCGATATCAGGAAATTTCATCTCGCTATATTTGATAAAGTGAGTTTTCCTAACTAATTTGTAACCAAACCAAATCAACAGGAATAATGGAATACCAATATAAGTTGCAGTTACACCATACCAGTCAATTTTTTCTTGTAGAAATGCCTGATAATTCTGTCCTAATGTGATGGTTAGACACAAAACAAACGCAAAGATTGGGCCAACCGGGAAAAATCCTGAACGATAAGGTAATTTACTTAAATCCAACCCCTGAGCTACATAACCACGGCGGAAACGATAATGGCTAATAGCAATCCCCAACCATGCAATAAAACCGGTCATCCCAGAAGTATTCAACAACCACAGATAGACGGTCTGGTTACCGTACATTGAACTGAGGAAACACAACGCAGCAACCACCGTCGTTGCATACAAGGCATTACGCGGTACACCACCTTTGGATAATTTGCCAAAAATCCTCGGTGCTTTACCCTCTTTTGCCAATGTGAACAACATACGAGTCGATGCATACATACCTGAATTACCCGCAGACAACACAGCCGTCAAAATAACCGCATTCATCATAGCTGCGGCGGATAACAAACCAGCGTTTTCAAATACCAACGTAAACGGACTAACACTAATATCACCGACCTCATTACGCAGTAGGCTTGGATCAGTATAAGGAACAATCAAACTGATAATCAGGATCGCAAAAATATAGAATAGCAGAATACGCCAAAATACCTTACGTACAGCACTGGGAACATTTTTTGCCGGATCTTTTGACTCACCCGCCGCAATGCCAATTAACTCAGTTCCCTGGAAAGAAAACCCAACTATCATTGCCACGCCAATCATAGCAGAGAAACCACCGGCAAAAGGCGCATCACCAATAGTCCAGTTATGCCATCCAGCACCTTCTGCCCCTTTCATGATGCCGGCTATCATCAGTAATCCGACCACAATAAAAACAATAACCGTGCTGACTTTAATTAAAGAGAACCAGTATTCAGCTTCACCAAATCCTTTCACTGAAATAAAATTCAGTAGGAAAATCAACGCGAGGAATAACGCACTCCAGATCCAACCCGGCATATCCGGCAGCCAATAACCCATGACCAATTGGGCAGCAACCAAATCCACCGCGATAGTCACCGCCCAGTTGTACCAGTAGTTCCAACCCAGAGCGAAACCAAACCCTTCTTCAACATATTTGGAACCGTAAGTTGAGAAAGAACCGGAAACGGGCATATAAGCGGCCAGTTCACCCAAACTGGTCATCAGGAAATAAACCATCAAACCAATTAATGCATAGGAAAGTAATGCTCCGCCAGGCCCTGCTTGTGAAACTGTCGCACCTGAAGCCACGAATAACCCGGTGCCTATTGATCCACCAACGGCAATCATCGCCAGATGCCGAGCTTTCAATTCACGTCGCAAATGTTGCGTTGCTGGTTTCCGGGAAACACTTTTTTGTTGTTGAGACATTCTGTTCCTGTTAGCTGCAAATAAATCTGATGGCGGATTGTAACAAATCCTCACTATCAAAATAGCGAGGAAGCACTGTTATAAGATACCTTCATAATTTAGAGAAAATTATAAGTAACACAGCTAATTTTGGATTTTAAACAAAACGTAAAATTTACCGGCAGTAACTGAGTAATTTCTGCAGTGCGATAGACATATGCTTTTGCCGATGATGAATCAGGTACAATGTTCTGAAAAGTCTTAATTCTGGCACTCTTAACTCCAGTAAAGTACGATTTTGCAATTGCTCTGCAACGACACGTCTGGACAAACAACTGATGCCCATACCAAATTTGACCGCATGTTTTATCGCTTCAGAATTTCCCAATTCCATCAAAATCTTGAACCCAGGTAAATGGACAAACAACAGATGATCCAGCACTTCTCTTGTACCCGATCCCCTCTCCCTTAATATCCATGATGCCTTAACTAAATCATCCAATTTTAGATCCTGTTTAGCTAGCGGATTTTCAGGAGAAGAAAAAATAACCAACTCATCCTCCATCCATAGTTGAGTTATCAACTCAGGACTATGACAGGAACCTTCTATCAAACCAAGATCAACACGGAATTCCAGCACAGAATTGATGACATCCTGCGTATTACTGATATTTAACTCTAGCGGCGTATCAGGAAAATCCTGACGATAATTTGCCAGCATTTCCGGCAACATATAATTACCAATGGTGCTACTGGCAGCGATACGTAACGCTCCTAACTCCTGTTTGAATAACTGCTGAATTTCCCCTGCTTGCTCTAGCAATGCCAACGCCTTGGGATAGAGTAGACGACCATGTTCATTCGTCACCAATCGCTTTCCTACCCGATCAAAAAGCTGTACGCCAAGTTGGCTTTCCAGATCCGTTAATGAGGCACTCACCGCGGACTGAGATAGCGCCAATTGCTGAGAGGCTTGCGTCGTTGAACCGCTTTTCAATACCTCAGTAAAAACTTCCAACTGCCTCAATGTGATGTGCATATTGCCCCGCAAAATATGGTGTCAGTCAAAGTTAGCTTGCTTTAATTTTATACGGCAATAGACAACTTAACAAAAATCCACTTTCTTACCAATTTTTTAGATTACATATAAATAAATTATCAATTTTAATGATAAATCAGTCTGCTATATGCTTATGTTTAAAAACATATAAGCAAAGTGAAAAACATCTATGTCTGACATTCGTGCCAAAAAATTCAGCAAACAATCATCTATTCCCGGTATGAAATTAATACTTGGGTTAATATTAGCGGCAATACTTACTGCAATTTCAATATATGCCGGAAATATTCCGTGGTTTATTAATATGGGACTGGGCACATTAACACTAGCGATCCTTGCAGGGATCATTGCCGGTAATACTGTCTATCCTTTACTCAAACCTTATTGTGATGAGGGTATTCATTTCTCAAAACATTATCTTCTGCGGGCAGGTATTATTCTTTATGGCTTCCGTTTGACATTTCAACAAATTGCCGATGTTGGCATTACCGGCCTTCTGATTGATGCTGCTATGTTGTCTTCCACTTTCTTTATTGCAATGTGGCTAGGCAAATCACTCTTTGGATTAGACCAACAAACGGTAATACTGATTGGTGCCGGCAGCAGTATCTGCGGCGCAGCAGCTATTATGGCAACAGAGCCAGTAGTGAATGCCCCCGCCAGTAAAGTTGCTGTTGCGGTATCGACAATTGTCATCTTTGGCACTATCGCTATTTTCATTTATCCGTGGTTTTATCAACTCAATGAGCATTATCAGTGGTTACCACTTACTCAGGAAACTTTCGGCATCTTTACTGGTTCCACCCTTCACGAAGTTGCTCAAGTTGTTGCTATTGGACATGCTATTAGCGATCAAACGGAAAACGCAGCCGTTATCAGTAAAATGATCAGGGTTATGATGTTGGCGCCATTCCTGTTGTTATTATCCCGTTACATTAGCCGTGCCCACACTAAAAATGGCAGAAACCATCAGGAGAAAACACCAATGACTATCCCCTGGTTTGCGGTGATTTTTATTGCAATAGCAGGTCTTAATTCTTTCAATTTACTACCTGCTGCAATAGTTAATTCTCTGATTAATATTGATACTATTATGCTTACTATGGCAATGGGGGCACTGGGTTTAACTACTCATGTGAGTGCCATCCGTCAGGCCGGATTTAAACCCATTTTATTAGCTCTAATTTTGTTTGCATGGCTGATGGCGGGTGGTCTTTTGATCAATCTTGGCATTCAACATCTGTTTGGCTGATCAGAATCCACTCGGAGAAATTTTATTTCAGCAGCATATACCTTATGGATTTCAAGATGCATCGCGACGGCAAGGAAGAGAATCCCCGGGAGCATAGCGAACTATGTGACCGGAGTGAGCGAGTGCAGCCAACAAAGAGGCAACTTGAAAGATAACGGGTATGTAACCTTTCCGTACTTAAGGTTCATTGAGTGATTGAACAATGCCATAATGACGTAAAGTAAGAAGGAGAAAAATATGAAATTTGTTGGAGCACATGTCAGCGCTGCCGGTGGAGTTGATCAAGCAGTTATCCGGGCGCACGAACTAAAAGCGACCGCCTTTGCCCTATTTACAAAAAATCAGCGCCAGTGGCATGCTCCACCTTTAACCGCTGACGTTATCGATAAATTTAAAGAAAATTGTGAACGTTATGGATATGGTAGCCGACAAATTCTCCCTCACGATAGTTATCTGATTAATCTTGGTCACCCAGAAATTGAAGCACTGGAAAAATCCCGACTAGCTTTTATTGATGAGATGCAACGTTGCGAACAATTAGGGATCGATTTATTGAATTTCCATCCTGGCAGCCATCTCAATAAAATAGATGTGGATAAATGCCTGGCACGTATTGCGGAATCTATCAATATTGCTCTCAATAAAACCCAGGGAGTCATTGCTGTTATCGAAAATACGGCAGGTCAAGGCACTAATCTGGGTTTCAAATTTGAACATCTGGCAGCAATTATTGATGGAGTTGAAGATAAAAACCGAGTGGGTGTCTGTATTGATACCTGTCACGCCTTTGCTGCTGGCTACGATTTACGTACAAACGATGCTTGTAAACAAACTTTTCAACAGTTTGAAAAAATTGTTGGCTTTCAATATTTATGCGGAATGCATTTAAATGATGCCAAAAGTGAATTTGCCAGCCGTGTTGACCGACATCATAGCCTTGGAGAAGGAAATATTGGTAAAACACCTTTCAGTTATATTATGAAAGATGCTCGTTTTGATGGTATTCCACTCATCCTTGAAACAATAAACCCAGATATTTGGCCACAAGAAATTGCCTGGCTGAAATTACAACAAAATTAATTATTCTTTAATTAAAGCATTATCTAACGGGTATCAGTTCAACTTTAGCCATCATGGCAGCTAATTCAGGACGATTGCTGATACCTACATTAGGCTGGCTAACGGCAAGCGCAGATACAGCGGTCGCCAATCGCAACGTATGTTCACTGGATTCCCGCATCAGCAAACCATAAACCAAGCCACCAACCATTGAATCACCAGCCCCAACAGTGCTGACGACTTTACAATGTGGTGGTTTCGCCAACCATGCTCCAGACGCATTAACCCATAATGCTCCCTGCTCACCCAATGATATGACAACATGAGCAATTCCCTGATCCCTAAGTTGATGTGCCGCCATGATGATATCGGATAACTCAGGTAACAGACGCCCCGTCCATACTTCAAGCTCATGGCGATTCGGCTTCACTAACCAAGGGGATGCTTTTAACCCTGCAACCAATGCTTCACGGCTGCTGTCAAAAATAATACAAGGACAAAGCTGACGTAGACAGGCCATCCAGTCGGTAAACGATTCAGCAGAGACACCAGCTGGTAAGCTACCACTAACAATAACCATATCAAACTGTCCAAGCCATGAAAGCGAATCATTAACAAATCCCGACCATTCAGCTTCACCGACATAAAAACCAGTGAAGTTAAAATCTGTCACTTCACCGCTTTCTTCTGTTAATTTGACATTAATCCGTGTTCTGCCTGGTACTAAATGAAAACGATTTACCATACCATTTTCATTGAAGAATTGTTGAAATCCTTCCTGATTTTCCTTACCCAAAAAACCACTCACCGTGACATCAATACCTAAGTCACGCAAAACTTTAGCAACATTATTGCCTTTCCCAGCAGCATGTAGTCCAGCGGCTTGCACTCGGTTGATCGCCCCTTTGACGATTTCCGGGCACAATCCTACCAAATCATAAGCAGGGTTTAGGGTGATAGCGGCAACTCTACGGCTCATATTTACCCGATGTCTCCTAAGTAGATATACCCGTTATCTTTCAAGTTGCCTCTTTGTTGGCTTCGCTCACTCACCCCGGTCACATAGTTCGCTATGCTCCCGGGGATTCGCTCCCTTGCCGTCGCGATGCATCTTGAAATCCATAGGGTATAGTCATCATCATTACTACGCATTTTCAGTTCTATTTATATCACTTTATATCACTAAAATTGAATCGTTTCAGTTAAATTCCGTACTTTATTGATCGTTATTGATCGTTGTCTTAAATTGATTTCCGGATAAGAATAGCATTGAATTTTTCTCAAAAAGAATTGCTAATTTATTGAAATTTAGATGAAAGGAATAAACCAAATGTCTGTCATTGTGGGTGTTGGCGTAGTTATTGTGAACGAATATGGTCAAGTCTTACTCGGAAAACGTAGCAGTAAACATGCTCCATACTGGTCAATCTTTGGTGGTCATGTTGATGACGGAGAAACTTTTGAGCAATGTGCAATCCGTGAAATTGAAGAAGAAACGGGTCTGACGATTCAATCACCAAAGGTCTACGGTATTTGTAATAACCTTCAAACTTACCAACAGGAAGGAAAACATACTATTTCAGTATGTTTACTGGCAAAACATCCAGGTGGTGAACCAAAATTGATGGAACCAGAAAAATGTGAACAGTTTATGTGGTGCGATCCCGATAATCTTCCTGAACCTCATTTTGAAGCTAGCCGGAATGCAATAAAAATGTGGCAAGAAAATAAATTTTATTTTACCGAATGAACTAACTTATGTTAGTTCAATTTCAAATAATCCTTTATGACATCTATTTACACTCTATAGACAAAAATGTATCTTTGAGCTAGTACAAAGAAACAATATACCAGCAGGAGTTAATATGTCCATTGAGACACCCCAGAGTTTAAAGCGCCCTCCCATACTGGGTGGTGCAATGATAATTGCCGGAACTGCTGTCGGTGCAGGAATGTTCTCTACTCCTGTGGCAACTTCCGGTGTCTGGTTTACTGGCTCAATTATTCTGCTGGTTTACACATGGGTGTGTATGTATTTTTCCGGCTTGATGATACTAGAAACCAACCTGAACTACCCATCAGGTGCAAGCTTCCATACCATGACTAAAGATTTACTCGGTAAAGGATGGAATGCAATCAATGGCATCTCTATTGCATTCGTACTTTATATATTAACCTACGCCTACATTTCAGCGGGTGGCTCAATTATTGCCCACAATTTTAAAAATACTATTTCGATATCACAGGCAAATGCTGGCTTTATTTTCGCTTTTATCGTTGCATTTATTGTCTGGTTATCGACTCAAGCTGTCGATCGTTTGAGCACAATTTTGATCGGCGGTATGGTTATTACTTTTTTTATGTCGGTTGGCGGCATGTTTACCGAAGTGAAATATGTCATTCTGTTTAATCAGACGGATGCTATATCAAACGACACGACAACAAGTTATATATCTTACGCTTTAGCCGCTCTGCCCTATTTACTCGTTTCATTCGGATATCACGGTAACATCCCAAGTTTAGTAAAATATTATCATAAAGATAGAAAAGCCGTTATTCGCAGCCTGTTATTAGGCACATTAATCGCATTAGCTATTTATATCCTGTGGCAATATGTCATTCAGGGAAATATTCCTCGCGAAGCATTCAAACAGATTATTGCTGATGGCGGGAATATCGGCGATTTATTAAAACACATGGATAATACAACAAACAGCAAAACTGTTCACCAGCTTCTAAATGCCTTCTCTTATATGGCATTAGCAAGCTCATTTCTTGGTGTCTCCTTAGGGTTATTTGATTACATAGCCGATTTTTTCGGTTTTAAAGATAACAACCCCGGCCGGTTAAAATCTGCATTAGTGACATTTATTCCACCAACAGCGCTAGCTTTACTATTCCCCAATGGCTTTCTATATGCCATTGGTTTTGCTGGATTCGCTGCAACCATCTGGGCTGTCATTATTCCAGCACTCATGGCTCGGGCAAGTCGCCAGCGCTTTCCTGAAGCCAGTTACCGAGCGCCAGGAGGGAAATTCCTCATTGGGTTCGTCATTCTGTTTGGTTTGATAAATGCTATAGCCCATATTTTGTCCTCTCTTGATTTATTACCTGTGTATCGTTGATATATAAGACATTCTTACTACAACCCCAATGTAAAAAAACAGTGGGGTTTTTTAATCCCTACTTGCCTAATGTCTTGACTGCGAGTAATTTTGTCGCCGATTATTCTCTTGTAGTTTTATGGAAGGTTACATATGGCTAAAGCCAATGAAATTAAACGCGGTAGCGCCGTCAGTTATAATGGTAAGTTACTGCTGGTTAAAGATATTGATATTCAAGCACCAAGCGCCCGGGGAGCTAGCACATTATATAAAATGCGCTTTACTGATATCCGCACTGGTCAAAAAGTGGAAGAACGCTTCAAAGGCGATGATATCCTTGATACGATCAACCTAACTCGTCGTAGCGTTAACTTTTCCTACATTGATGGCGATGAATATGTTTTCATGGATGATGAAGATTTCACACCTTATCACTTTAAAAAGGAACAAATCGAAGAAGAGCTGTTATTTATTCCTGAAGGTGGCCTGCCTGGTATGCAAGTTCTGACGATAGAGGGGCAAGTCATTGCCCTTGAACTACCACAAACAGTCGATATGGTTATTGAAGAAACAGCCCCTGGAATTAAAGGCGCTTCAGCCAGTGCACGAACAAAACCAGCTAAAATGAGCACCGGACTCACCGTGCAAGTACCTGAATATATCAGTAGCGGGGAAAAAATCCGTATTCATATTGCAGAACGCCGCTATATGGGGCGTTGCGATTAATAATATTAGCTAATTCTGAGTTACCCGGTATAAAACAGGGTAACTCACTTTTTATTTTATTCCATTCCATTCATTAAATCAGTCAGCTCCTTTCCATTAGCATTTTGGCATAATTTAAATTCCCAAATAAAATATAATGTAAATCTGTCACTCATTCATTTTAGCAATGACAGATAAAATCCCGACTCTTCTTCAATTAAACATTGAATAAATAACATATAAAATTTTTCTTAACATCAATTATAGAAAATTGTAACAACGCCAATTTTCTCTTTTCCTTTTATCCATTTAATCTCTGTTACCCCCATTTGGTGTGGTAAATAAAAATAAATATCATTTTGCAAATCGAGCTTTTGTCGTTGGGTAATCTTATGTCCTTTTCGCCAACAAGTGGTGTCAGCCCAGTTATCACGCCAATCAAAACGACACGGTGATTCAACGATCGCACCAGAAAAGCGAATAACCCCTGTATTTGATGTTGTTTCTGGCTCACTATTGACAAGACCAGAAATTATCAGAAAAAAACAACCCATTATAACCCGAAACATAGACATAAAGCCCCCACCATAAAACAGCATCATTCGCTGCGATTTCCAAAAATGAAATCAATCTAGAAATCGGAAAAATTTATGAGCCTATGTATTGGTAACGGCTATTTTCATTGTTTATTTATGATTTTTAGCGATTAAAACTGATTAAGATATTTATATCTTACAATATTAGAATTATCAGAAGTAATTCTTAATAAATTAAGAATTTACAACCTTAAACACCCCAAGATCACTCAATAAAATCCATAGAATTGAACAGGAATACCAAAGTAAATAAAAAAATGCTGGAAAAAGCACAACAAAGTAGATAAAAACAACAAAAAATTAACTTATGATTAAGAACTGTGACATTATTACTCAATATTTGTTATATTAACCTACATAATTGTAAGTTTAGTTACCACTTATCTTATTTTTAACAAATAGGTCTCCCATGACACGCAGTCACCCATTTGCCATATTTATACTGAACCTGTTAGGTATCACTTTATTTCTCTCCTGGTATTTACCAGAGCATCATGGTTTCTGGCTCAAGATCGACTCTGCAATCTTCTACTTCTTTAATGAGAAATTAACATCAGGCTCAACATTCACAGAATTTGTAGCATTTGTGAATATCAGGGCCTTCGATGTCATTTCACTTTTATGTATGGGATTGCTGTATTACAACACTTTTCGTAAACAGAATTACGATGGCAAACGCAGATTATTCATGATTGGCTTGGTCATGATAATAAGCGCAGTTATACTTAACCAAATCGGTCATCTACTCCCTGTTGTCCGTCCAAGCCCAACATTAACCTTCGATCATATCAATCGTATTAGCGAAATGACCAATCTGGTAACAAAAGATGCATCAGGTGATAGCTTTCCAGGTGATCACGGATTAATGCTCCTGATTTTCAGCTGCTTTATTCTTCGATATATCTCAGGCAGAGCATTCTGTATTGCATTACTCATTATGGTAATATTTGCGTTACCTCGCATCATAGCAGGAGCTCACTGGTTTACTGATATTGCAGTCGGTTCTTTATCTCTGGTGCTAATCGGAACAAGTTGGCTACTATTAACACCATTAAGTGACATAATGATTAACTGGTTGGATAAAAATCTACCGCAAATTGGCCGCCCAATTTAAGATCTTTCCCATAAACTCTTTTTACTGAATCATATCGGGAAGGTATTTAACCTTCCTAATAGTTCATAAAACCCACATAAATTAGCAACACTCCTAATCTCTCCCATTTAGAAATCTAATTTTTTGTAAATTATGTCATTAAATACTCGCCTTTTCCTGATTGTTTCTGTACTCTCGATCTGAATAACATTTATTGTAAATATCGTTATAAAACGTGGCATCAGACGCGTTTTTTCGCCAAGCGCGTTGTTTACTCATTGTTTTTTCTAACACCAGGCTTTGAAGCGTTTGATATTTTTCAATAATAGCGACCAACTAAGGTAAGGATAGCAAGGGAAAACAAAAATAATGGTCAAGTCTCAACCGGCACTGAGATACATTACGCGGCTGATACCCGCGCTGTTCGTAGCGATCACCTTATCCGCGTGCAGCTCACCAGATTCATCAAGGTTTCGTAACACACAAACTGATACGCATGCAGTAAATGGTAAGAACGGCTTCTTACTTCAAGCGTCTCAGGATGAATTCGAAGCACTCGTTCGCAATCTGGACATAAAATCCAAAATTCTTAGCCAATACAATGGCTGGAAAGGGGTTGCCTATCGACTCGGTGGCGATACTAAACGCGGTATAGATTGTTCTGCCTTTGTTCAACGTACTTTCCGTGACCAGTTTGGCATGGAACTACCACGTTCGACATTTGAACAACAAAATATTGGCAAAAAAATCGACCGTTCAAGATTACGCCCTGGCGATTTAGTTTTATTTAAGACAGGTGCCCGTACCAGGCATATTGGCATCTATGTTGGCAATGACCAATTTGTTCATGCCTCTACTAGCAATGGTGTAATCGTTTCCAGGTTAAGCAGTACATACTGGAGCAAACGTTATTATGGTGGTCGCCGGGTCATCAGCAATAGTATGGCACCTAACGGCTAAAAATTTTTCCCTTACCCCCTTGCCCGCAAAAAAGCGCTCCCATTAAAGGAAGCGCTTTTCGCGTTTATACCCGCCATCTTTCAAATTGCCTCTTTGTTGGCTGCACTCACTCATCCTGGTCACATAGTTATCTATGCTCTATGCCCCCGGGGATTCGCTTCCTTGCCGTCACGATGCATCTTGAAATCCATAGGGTATATATCAAAATGGATAAAGCGCTGTTATCTTTTCAGCAATGGCAGCGCCAAGTGTCTTCAAACGACACATAACCGCACTTTCGTCTTCACTATTAATAAATAAGCACGGCTGACCTTCCAACTCAATCACAGTGCTTCCAATTTGCATATCAGCAAGTGATTGCTGTAATTTTTGCATAACATTCCACGCAGCCCCGTCTTCGTGGCTGAGTAACTTCAACCCCATCAGGCTGCTTTCTGCATTCACTTCATCAACCGGAAGCGGCTCAACTTTGATACCCACAAAACCGGGTGACCACTTGTAACTTTGCGGCAGCCGATGTACTACCGAAAGCTGAATATTATTCACGAATCATTCCTACCTGAAAGAACATAGATACAAAAGTTAAAGTTAGCGGCTATCTTCAGGTGTTCTACTCGCCAAAACCGAATAACTAACCCCCAAAAAAGGTAAACGAAAAGTTAAATTTGTGTTTATAGTATTACATTAATTCCAAATTTCACCTTAGAAAAAGTGAGATCAATCTCTCATTTCTCATATATTTATACTTTTTTTAAAGAAAACTCAACTAATTTTTATGCAAAAACCCAACTTTATGTTTAATGATTGTTTACATATTTTATTTTTTCAACTCAACACTTTAACATAAAAATCAAATAAGAACTGTAAAAACAAATAGATAACAATGTGTTTTATAAGGTATAATTAATGACAACCTAATGATAACGCCGTTTAATTTTTGTTAATTTAACAAAAATACAACAATGACTTATAATCACTATCAATGCATCAATAACAATTTATTCACACGGCAAAACATTTCGGAATTTCCTTATAGTAAAAAGTTAGCTTCTCAGCTCAACAGGAATATAAAAATCAACAAATACGCAACAGCAATAATAAAAAAATAAACTCCCCTTGCCGTCGCGATGCATCTTGAAATCCATAGGGTATATTATGCATAACCAATTTTTCAATTTTCCTGAATATTCAGGAAAAACATTCTCTTTACTGACATTATCGTTTTTAATGATAATGTTAGTAATACAGAAAATGCAGCCAATACTACAAAGCTATTACAACCTCGTTACTTAACGGCAAATCTTAGAATAACAAAAAATAGCATAATTTTCTGTTCTAATTGGTTATCTTTAATAAATAAGATTAAATCTTACCCCTGTCAATCAAGAATATATCAACGAAAGTAGACATATATTTTAGAATAAAAAAATTTCTCAAAAATCTCACATAAAATTATAACTAGACAACATCATCAAAAATATTTTTCGCTTACCCTAATTTTCTTTTGAAGGAAAAGGCTGCACATGAAAACAGCCTTCTGTTTTTATTTATCGCCGCTTTTTTGCGTATATAATAAGCAACACAGCCAAAGTAACAGATAAAACCATAGAACCAACCATTGGCCAGGCATTACGTGCAGGTAACATAGCAAGTAATATACCAACCAAAGCACTAATACCAAAACGAACTGTACCTGCCAATGAAGATACAGTTCCGGCCATATGTGGATAATCATCTAAAACCACTGCCATGACATTGGATGTAATCATTGCAATACCACATACATAAGCTGCAATACCGATGACCAGAGCAATAAAGCCAAAATCGAGCGCGGTAGACAGTAACAACCAGATCCCCATCATAAACTGCACACTCAAACCAAAATACATCATCTTCAACGCACCAAAACGCCGGACATAGCGACTATTTATTGTCGTCATCACAAACAGAAATACGATGTTAAGCGCAAAGTAATAACCAAAGTTCTGGGGCGAAACACCATTCAACTCAATATAAACAAATGGCCCTGCACTGAGAAAAGAGAACATTCCTGCAAATGAAAAACCGCTGGCAAGCATGTAGCAAAATACACGACGCTGGCGAAATAACATAATAAACTGGCTTACGGTTGTACGAAGATGAAATTTTTGTCTTTTTTCTTTTGGCAACGTCTCTCTTATAAAGAAAGCGACAAGGAATACAGCAATAACAGAAGCCACCGCAATACTCCAGAAAATCGCATGCCAGGTGAACCAAATCATTATCATGCCACCAAGAATTGGAGCAATTAATGGGGCAATGGTCATTACCAATATCACAAAAGACATGCTACGCGAGAATTCGTCTTTGGTGAACAGATCTCGCATTAGCGCGTTAATGACAACACCCGCTGCAGCGGCGGAGAATCCATGCAAAAAGCGCATATAAATAAAATCATCGATATTCTGAACCATTGCACACGCAGCTGAAGCTAGAGCAAATACAGTAACCCCACCCAGAATAACCGGCTTACGCCCCAAACTGTCAGCCATTGGACCATATACCATCTGACCGATGGCAAAACCAAGAATATAACTGCTCAGCGTCATCTGAACCTGTCCGTTATCTACACCGAAATCCTCGGCAACAGTCGGCAAACTCGGCAAATACATATCAATGGCAAGGGGCATTAACATAGAAAGTAGCCCAAGGATTAAAATCAGTCCCAAATAGGATGATCGTTGTTGTTGCACGTATATTGCTCCAATAATTTAAAATAATTAACTAAAACCAGAATTAAAGAAGAGTGACACTGGCAATTTCTTGCTCAGTTAATGATCGGTACTCTCCTGGCTCCAGTTCAGGAGCTAAAATGATTTCACCGATTCGCTCACGATGAAGCGAGGTTACCCGATTACCTACCGCTGCAAACATACGTTTTACCTGATGATAACGCCCTTCACTAATCGTCAGACGGGCTACTTGAGGCTCCAGAATTTCCAGCTGGGCAGGTTTTGTCACTGTTTTTTCACCATTAAGTTGCACACCTGCAAGAAATTTATCTGCCGTCTCTGCTGCAACTGGACATTCAAGTGTGACTAGATATGTTTTTTTACAATGATGTTTCGGGGAAGTAATACGGTGAGACCATTGGCCATCATCAGTTAACAAAACCAGACCCGTAGTATCCATATCCAACCTACCCGCAGTATGTAATTTATGCGCTACCGGCTCATCAATAAAATAGAGCACCGTTGGATTTATCGGATCATCGGTGGAACAGACATACCCCTGTGGTTTATTTAGCATAAAATAACGAGGCCCTTGCTGCTGTTCCAATAATGAACCATCAAACATGACCTGTTGCTCTGGAGTTAATTTATAAGCTCCCGTTTTTACAATCTCATCATCAACAGTGATACGCCCCGCACGCAACTCGCGCCCTACGTCATTCCGGCTGATACCAAGCTGTTGTGACAAAAATTTATCCAATCGCATGGATGAAGACACCTATATTAATTAATTTAAAAATGAACGTGATCCTCTACTATTTTGGCACTACCTCGGCACTACAACACCGAACCACCAAAAAAGAAGATGTGAAATGAACCCAAAAGATTTGAGAGCTAATCATAACTATGTTTACTATAAACAACAATTATCTATTTGTTATAACCAGTTATAGTTTCACACAATCAGATAATTATCTTACCTTGACTTCCGCCCACAGCAAATTGATAAGAAAAATGTTACTCTTTTACGAATATTTTTCTGTTGCGGAACGATTATGATTTTTACTTTACGTCCCTATCAGCAAGAAGCCGTGGATGCCACTATTAATCATTTCCGGCACCATCATGAGCCTGCGGTCATTGTATTACCAACTGGAGCAGGTAAAAGCCTAGTTATTGCTGAACTAGCAAAGTTAGCTCATGGGAAAGTATTAGTATTAGCGCATGTAAAAGAATTAGTTGCACAGAACTACAGCAAATATTGCGCATACGGTTTACCAGCAGATATTTTTTCCGCGGGATTGCAGCAGAAGCAAAGCACAGGCAAGGTGGTGTTTGGCAGTGTACAATCTGTTGCCCGTAATCTTGAATATTTTGACAATCAATTCTCTTTGCTGATAATTGATGAATGCCACCGTATTAGTGATGATGAAAACAGCCAATATCAGCAAATTATTCATCACCTTCGGCAAAATAACCCGCAGCTACGTATTCTTGGCTTAACAGCAACACCCTACAGACTGGCTATCGGCTGGATATATCAATATCACTATCACGGGATGATCCGTGGTGATGAAAACTGTTTTTTCCGTGATTGCATCTATGAATTGCCCCTGCGTTATATGATTAAACACGGTTTCCTGGTGCCCCCAAAGCGGCTAGACATGCCAGTTATGCAATATGATTTCAGTCAAGTCCGCTCCAGTCAGCAAGGTATCTTCAATAAAACTGATTTAAATCACGAAATTAAACGACAAAAACGCATCACGCCTCATATTATAAAACAAGTCATTGAATATTCCGCTGATCGCAAAGGCGTTATGCTTTTTGCTGCAACTGTCGAACATGCCAAAGAAATTTTTCAATTACTCCCTTCCGGCCAAGCTGCATTAGTCAGCGCCGATACATCAACCGCTGATCGTGATCTATTTATCGAAGCCTTTAAAACTCAGCAATTGCGCTATATGGTTAACGTCGCTGTATTGACAACTGGATTTGACGCTCCCCATGTTGATCTGATAGCTATTTTGCGCCCTACTGAATCCGTCAGTTTATATCAGCAAATTATCGGTCGGGGTTTACGATTATTTCCCGGCAAAAAAGATTGCCTAATTCTCGATTATGCAGGAAATCCTCACGATCTCTACACACCAGAAGTTGGCAGCAATAAACCGGATAAACAGAGCCAACCGGTTCAAGTATTCTGCCCTATCTGTAACTTCGCTAATCTATTTTGGGGAAAATGCACCTCCGACGGTGAAATTATTGAACACTTCGGCCGCCGCTGTCAGGGTTGGGAAAAGGATCAATGCGGCAAACGCCATCAATGTGAGTTCCGCTTTCGTTTTAAACTCTGCCCTCATTGCAATGCAGAAAATGATATTGCAGCGCGGCGTTGCCACAGTTGCCAGGAAGTGCTGGTTGATCCCGACGATATGTTGAAAGCCGCATTGAAGCTCAAAGATGCACTGGTACTGCGTTGTGGTGGCATGCAACTCATCTCTGAAACTGACAGTAAAGGCGAATGTCTGAAAATCATCTATTACGATGAAGATGGTGCTGATGTTTCGGAACGCTTTCGGCTGACAACCCCTGCCCAACGACTAGCCTTTGAGCACCAATTTCTCCGTCAGCATCAACGTGCCCCGGCAATACCTTTTGACTGGAAAACCGCCTCAGATATCGTTCGCCGGCAATCTTTATTACGCCATCCAGATTTTGTTGTCGCCCGTAAAAAAGGCCGATTCTGGCAAATTCGTGAAAAGATCTTTAATTACCAAGGGCGTTTTCGACGAGCAGATGAATTGTATTAAAATGAATTGTATTAATAGGTTCAGATTAACCTATTCCATTTGCTGTAACTGCCATTTTTCGCTAGAATGCCGCCCGCTTAACACGGTGTTACTATGTTAGTTACTATGTTAAATGTTAAGCCAAATCTCGAACCTGCCGCTGGGTCGCCTGTAGCAGGATTTATTTTCTTCTTGAAGAGAAAAAATAATGTTTACTATTAATGCAGAAGTACGTAAAGAGCAGGGCAAAGGTGCGAGCCGCCGCCTGCGCAGAACTAACAAGTTCCCAGCTATCGTATACGGTGGCAACCAAGAGCCAGTTTCTATTGAACTGAATCATGATCTGGTTATCAATATGGAACACCAAGCTGAATTTTATAGCGAAGTTCTGACCTTGGTTATCGACGGTAAAGAGACTAAAGTTAAAGTGCAGGCTGTACAGCGCCATCCGTTTAAGCCAAAACTGGCGCACATTGACTTCCTGCGTGCTTAATTAGCCACAGCCGAGCTTTTCGGGACGCCGAGTAAATAACGCCGCATTTGCGGCGTTATTTATTTCTTAGCATCAATGACCACCACTATGACGCTGTAACTGATCTCGTAAATTTGGCGGCGTGCCTTTAATAGTTAAAGTATCCGTTGCCGGATCCCAAAAAATTCTTTCACCAAATAACATCGCATCAAAATTGATTGTTAATCCGCCACCACTACCGGCAAATTTAGTCAACTGGCGTAACGTACTGCGATCTGCTGGGAAACTCTCTTCCAGCTCATATCCTTGTTCCTGAGAAAACTGCTGAAAATTCTGTTCTCCAAACGAGGGTAATGCCTGAGACAACGCCTTAATTTCTATTTCCTCTCCCGCCTGCAATTGTTCATTACAATAACTGTATACTTGCTGACGATAGGCTTGACGCTCATTCTTATCAAGCTCACCAGATTCACAATAATCATCAACTGCTTGTAGCAATCCTTTATTCTGAACTTTAGCATTCATACCTTCACTAGCAGCGAGAAAATCCATAAAGAAATCTGAAACTTTACGCCCTACTCGACCTTTCAGGAATGTTAAATAACGGCTTGATTCAGGATTAGCTTCCCACTCCGTCAAATCTATACGAGCAACAATATCAGCATGAGGAATATCCAGATAATGCGTAGTATTTAAATCCAGATTATCGTTAACAGACATACTGTTACAGCTATTAAGTACGGCAATCAATAAATACTCTACCGCCAGATAGCGATACTGACAAAACAGGACCGTCCCTCCCTCGGCAAACGGATATTTTGCCAGTTCATCCCTCAAACGTGCCATTGCTGCACGACTGAACCCAAGAAAATCTTCATCACCTTTACGCTGATGTCTGAGTGCTTCTGCCAATTCACTCTCTTCATTAAATAAGCCGTAAGCTTTACTTTTTGCGCTGTATACTCGGTGTAATTCAGCCATCATATCTTCCACCACTTGATCGGTGGCGAGCAAAGAATCACGCAACACGACATCTAATGTCTGTTCATCACGCTTGATTAATTGATGCAAGGCAATCTGGTCTATTTGCAGACTCATTCTTTCTACTCCTTTCGGCTGACTTCACGCATTTTTAAACACGCATTCAAACACCGATAACAAACGACTGCAATAAAAAAACCCCAAAAGAAAATAACATTTCATCATCTGCCACCAACTATAATTTGCTGACAGATATCAAAAAATTGCTAAAAATAGGCTATTACTGCAACATAATCTTAACCGTAAATTAATTTGCCACAAAAGAGCAGAAAATCACGCATCTATACGGTAAGATAATGTGCTTTGTTAGTTCAGGAAGTTTAAATCTATGCCACAGTCATCTCGTTACAGTGACGAACACGTTGAACGTTTATTAACAGAACTCGTCAGTGTTCTGGAAAGAAACCGTACCCCGACAGACCTTTCTCTAATGGTGCTGGGCAATATGGTGACAAATTTAATCAATACGAGTATATCTCCTGCACAGCGCAGACATATTGCTGACTCGTTTGCACACGCGCTTAAATCTTCTGTAAACGAAGATAAAGCCCATTAATTTTTAACTAAAGACCACAACGTAAACAAAATATGGTGACTAGCCGTCAGCGTTATCGTGAAAAAGTTTCCCAGATGATTAGCTGGGGGCACTGGTTTGCCCTGTTTAACATCCTGCTCAGCCTTGGACTGGGTAGTCGTTATCTGTTTGTTTCTGACTGGCCGGGTTCACTATTCGGTCGGGTTTATGCTCTGGCTAGTTGGCTGGGGCACTTTAGTTTTATTGTTTTTGCTGCTTATTTGCTGGTTCTGTTTCCACTGACATTTATTTCCATGTCGCAGCGCCTGCTCAGGTTTCTTTCAGCCATTTTCGCTACTGCCGGACTGACACTGTTAATATTCGATATTGCCATATACAACCGTTTCCACCTTCACCTTACACCTTTAGTTTGGGATTTAGTCATCAATCCTGATCAAGGGGAACTGGCGCGAGAATGGCAGCTAATGTTCATCTGTATCCCGGTCATTTTTCTGATACAGATGTTATTTGGCACCTGGAGTTGGCAGAAACTACGCAGCCTGAATCGGCAACGATTTGGTAAGCCACTAGCTGCTGTCCTTATTTTGGCCTTTGTCGCTTCCCATCTGATGTATATCTGGGCTGACGCTAATTTTTATCGTCCGATCACCATGCAACGTTCCAACCTACCGCTCTCCTATCCAATGACAGCGCGTAAATTTCTTGAAAAACATGGTTTGCTGGATCAACAAGAATATCAGCGCCGCCTTATGCAACAGGGTGATCCTGCTGCGCTGACAGTGGAATATCCACTTAATGATCTGACTTATCTGAATAAAGGAAGCGGATACAACCTGTTAATACTGGTAGCTGATAAGCTGGATAATGAAGATATTACCGAGAATATGCCTGTGCTCTCTCATTTCAGAGAAACCAACATTCAGTTTAATCAACATTTCAGCACCGGGATTCAAAATGATACTGCCTTATTCGGGTTGTTTTATGGCATTTCTTCTGGTTATCTGGATGGAATACTGGCTGGACGTAAATCATCAGCGCTGATTAATGCCCTGACTCATCACGGATATCAATTTGGCCTATTCTCTTCCGTGGGATTTGACACTCCGCTTTATCGTCATGCATTACTTTCCGACTATTCATTACCTATTGAGGTCAACCAAAGCAACCAACTCACCATCGAACAATGGCAGCAATGGCTGAATTTACCCAATACTAACGCTCCTTGGTTCTCCTTCTTGAGGCTAAGTGGCTTGGATAAAGCAGATGCAGTAGGAAATGCCGCAGCTTTTGATGGTCAGATTAATACTGTACTAGAGACACTAAAAAACAAAAATGCACTGAACAATACGGTCATTGTTATTACCGCTGAACACAGTGAACTTGCCGCGACACATCCACCTAAGTGGATAAATAATGGCAGATTCAATCGTGCTCAAATGCATGTTCCACTGCTGATTCATTGGCCAGGAACACCATCACAGACAATTAGTAAACTGACAAGCCATCAGGACATCATGACAACATTAATGCAACGTTTGTTGCACGTCAGCAATTCTCCTGATGATTATTCTCAAGGCGAAGATCTATTTGCAGCACAGCGTGATAACCCGTGGATAATTACCGGTGATGATGGTTCCTTGATCATCACAACCAGTGAAAACACCTTGTTCTTGGATAAAAATGGTGACTATCACCTATATGACCTGGAAGGCAACGAAATCAAAGATGCTAAACCCAATCTGGCACAACTGTTACAGATACTAACCGAGGTTAAACATTTTATAGCCAACTAAATGCTTAAAAATCAATCGGTCACAAAATTCAGTGCTTGCTTTTAGATAAAAAATCAGTACTATAATAGGAATTATCGGCATGTAGCGCAGCTTGGTAGCGCACCGTCATGGGGTGTCGGGGGTCGTAGGTTCAAATCCTATCATGCCGACCAAATTTCCCTAGAAAAACCAACCTCTTATGGTTGGTTTTTTTATGGCTGGGATTTGGCTCTGGTAAAATTTTGGTAAAACTCTGGTAAAACCCCAACTTCAAATCTGGTATTTATAGCTACTGATAAGCCAGCTTTTCTTACCTAAAAATATAAGTTTATCTAATTATTCCTCTTCACTTCGGCACTTCCGGCCATTCTACGTCAGGCGCTTGATTCACATCTACACGCGTAAGCAATACTCTGTACTTTTTCCATTCGAGTAGAGCGGCTTTCTCTGAGTCTGTAGCAACTTCTAAGTCAACAGAGTCTTGTAGCAATGAGAGTGTTTCATTTGCTTGTTGTAACAGTGCTGCTTGTTGTTGCTTAGCTTCATTAATCTGATGAGATTTGAGAAGGTCTTTATCAACTACCCATTCTTTGCCGTTCCACTTATCGAAATCTGTGGGAGGTTTCTTGAAGGTTAGCGTATCCGGCAATTCACCGATTTCTGTTATCTCAGTCGGAGCGCGAGTTAACGTGTCGTAAGCTGTTTTGCCACGGTAATCGGGAAGGATTTGCCAACACTTTCCGTCTTCGCTGCGACAAACGGCCACATCGTGAGAATCGGGAAGTTCTGGCGCATCGGGATAAGCACCGGCTGATAGACTGACACCCAACATNTATTCAATGTCTGAAACTGTGAATTCTCTCGTTATCTGATTCGAGTGATAAACCTTTATCCAGCCTGCCTGAATTGCTAATCCGTCTTTACCCAATACGGCTGTTTCATGCTCTAAAGAGTACTTTTGTTCTGTCATTATGCTGCTCTCACTATGTAGTTAAATGCGACGTTGCGGGGGCGGGTTTCGTTTCCGCCTGTATTGTTAGCAATTGATGTATCAGTTGCGTTGCCCTTCACATCACGCCCTAGCGGGTAACAATACCCGTTCACAGACCCTTGATTTAGGGACATATAACGACTATCGGCGTTACCTTCAGCAAGTTGTATTCTTTTTGTACTGTCACCTTGCCACGTTCCACATACCCGACCCGGATCAACACCTCGGCTATCATCCCACCCCCGGATAAATTCGCCCCTTAAATCAGGTACTCTACCGGCAGGATAAGCTTCTGCTAGCTTTGGATATAAAGACTTATCGAATGATTGACCGTTGCATGTGAGATAGCCAGCAGGGGTGTATCTGTGAGGATACGGCAGCGGGACGCCGACCGGGACGTTGATATCATCAAGCGTTGCAAGTTCCGACCAATCTTCCTCAAAGCCAAAATTATCACGGGCAGAGCGATAAGCAATTCCCCGGTTTTTGTACAGCACTCTCAATTGAAAAGCCGGACAACTTCCAGTTCCGTTATTGAAATGAGCGACATGTGAAGAATAAGTCACCGCTTGTATTGCATATAAGCCCGTATCTGCGTTCCACGCTACATCGCGTGGAACACTACCTGTTGATCCGAGCTTAAACGCCCCCACATCCCCGGCACTCAAACTGATATCCCCGGTTAACGCTTTTCCATTAATTTTTCTACTATTCGGTACCGCATTTTTAGCTAAATTGCCGGTTTCTGCTAAGCCGAGGTTTTTCACAAACTCACTTTTATTAGGAATGTCGGCGCCGTTTTGGGATTTGGCAAGTTTGCTATTTGCATTATCATTTACATCAGAAACTAACTTCTGAGTGGCTGCAAGGGTATTACTGTTGCCTGTTTTGTCTGTGAGCTGGGTGATGCCTTTTTCTATCAGAGAAGCATCACGCATCTCAGGCAGCGCATTTTTAATTGCTAAAGCCATGCTATTTTTCAGAGCATCGATATTCCCGTTATCCAGAACATCATTACCCGATTCTTTTGCAATAAAATCCGCCAAGATATGCGTAATAATAGATGACTGGCGCCACGCTTTATTTAATTCACGAGATTTAGCAACACCCGCACTAAATCCATTAACACGCGCTGCTAATGCCGCATACTCCTCATTCGACAATACATTAGCGCCCTCGGCAATACCAAAGGTTAAAAATTCATTCTTAGCCATTAATTTTACTCTCAATTTAATAGAATGGGCCAACCGCCAATATCAAAACCAGCGATATATTTACTGTCTGAATCGAAACCGAAAATAACTCCCCGATTTTCCGAGTTGGTATAGTTATTAACTCTGACTGCTCCGGGCTTAATATTTAAATATCCTTGCTGAATAACTGCTTTCACAACTTCGGGTACAACTCCACCGGTAACATAAACATCCATCGACATATCTTGGTTATCAACGAAGAATATTAATACTGACTCATCAGGAATAACGCCCTGATAAATTTCAGCCAGCATTTCATTTGTACCGTCCCAGTGATTAGCCCTTATTTTAGAACGCAATATAGTTCGGTAAGTTTCATCATCTAATTCAGTAAAACCAGAGTCAGAGTCATATTGTCGTTTCCAGCTCCCTTCATCAAAGCCAACTCCCTCGATATCTAAAGCGAAATACACGCCAACGATAGGAGTTTTAACATATCGCGAAAGTCCAATCCATTCCCCCACTGCATCTAATTGAACCCCTACCGCTTCATCAATCGAAAACTGACTGTTCAGGAGCTGAACGGCATCTGAAATATTAGATAATGGTCGGGTAATTAAATCAATGTGAGTAACAAATTTATTTGCGGTTCTGTGCTGAGGAGTAATCAGTGATAAATAATCTCTCATCTTCACCTCGCTATCAATTTAATATGTTCCGGTTTACATGTAACAGCTTCATCAAATGTCACAATTAAATTACTCGGTGATACATCATCCGCCGACCTGCCGATTTGTATTTCAAAAATATCATAAGTCAAGCCTTCCTCGTCACGTAAATTGGCGGGAGAAAATAAACGGCTTAAATAAACATTATCCCCAATTAATTGCGCGTCGATATAACTTGCAATCGCTGATCGAATTCTATCGCCGACTAAAGTTGTATATCCCTCAAACGCGGTAAGTGTTATTTCAACGAAGACAGGCACGTCTTTCGGGCGTGAAAAGTGAATCGGATGCAGAATACCATAACTATCGGCCACCTTTATTTCAGTATCGCCATAGGTTCCCGCACCGGGGCCTTTTTTGGTTTCAATAGTCTGGGCGATTAACTTAGCGTCACCACCATCGACTATCATTGCTATAGAATGAGGCGGAATGCCGTTGTTGTCCGTCACGTTAGTATCGTTCTCAAACCCACGTCGTCGAACAACACCCGGTATTAAGCTGATGGCGCCTTGAATTCCGTCAAGTACCGTCCGAGACGGTAACGCGACGGATTTCCGTTGCCGTTCTCTCAATGCGGTATCACTCTCAATCGGCTGGCCGGGTGTTGCTGCCGAAGGGTTTGTTACACTCTGCCAGCCCTGAGTTGGTGTGCCGATAATAGAAAGATCTCCAACCAGTGCTGTGACATTGCCCTTTGTTTGGCATGTAGCAGTGGCGATAACAAAGCCATGTATGCCTATAGACACGGTACCCGGTAAGCTCCAGCTATAGCCATTGATATCACGGACAACACCGTTTTTTACTGTGGTCCCAACGGTACCAATGAGTTTAATGTCTACTGTCGAATACGTGGATGCATGTCGAGCTATCCCGTTAATTTTCACGTTGTTAGATAGTGCTGCGCCGGTAGCTGACGCAGGGCTAAACGAGTTATAAGCAGCAATCACAGCATTATTCGCATCGTGTATCGCGAGTGCATAAATCGCTATCATCTGGCCGTCTTTGCTATCGGGATCTAAATAAGCGTCAGTACCATAGATTTGACGGAAATATTCCGAGAGCTTATTCAAAATGGTCTGGTAATCAGGCGCACTGATGCCCGAAGCTGTCACAGTTGCGGCCAGCCCCAAAGTGTCAAGATTTAACATTATGCCTCGCTTGTTACCGTTGCTTGCCCGTAAATGGTATCAATTGTTGCTGTGAAGGTGAGACGGCGTGTCGTACCGTCATTGCGAGTGTCAAATGAGAGAATGGATTTAACGCCTTTCGTTTTTAAGATTCGGTCACGAACGGCAAGGATATAAACATCTGATCGTTGTTTTCCAAGCACGGACTGTACGTATGGCGTACCTTCCTTCATATCTAAGAACCATTCACCGCGCCATAGTGCCAGCCGGGTTTTTACTGCCAGCGCAACCGCTTCCGGGGAATTAATCAGAAACGTATTATCCCCCTGGCCGAAACTGTAATCTCCGTCCGGATCTTCTCTTCTGTATCTCATTGAGGTTTCCCCGTCTTACTGCCACCCGATTGCACGCCACTATGGACATGGTTTTTCAGGCTAATCCCTGCTGCTGTCACATCGTTATTCACGGTGACCGGACCTTGCATCGTTGCAGTTCCGCCACCAGCCCCCATCCCCTGCGATAAGTTGCCGTTAATGGTGACGTTGCCGTTCAGAGTGATTTCAGGTGAAGTGATTTCAGTACCGCCGTTTGCCGTGGCGGTAAGTTTTGCCGGTGTAATCACCGTGATGTTATGGCTGTTGGGATCGAGTTCGATATACGCCGCGCCATCATCACTTCTTAGCTGCGCGGTGTTTGTGCTAACCCCTGAAATTTTCTTTGCCTGAGATTGTGGACCAACAATTGCAAAAGTATCGGATAAACTGTGCTGGCGTTCATCTGCCGGTTCTTGTACGCCTCCCGATTGCCACCAGAAATCAATACAGCGATCAGCAAATACCACCAGGCATTCATCACCCGCTTTTACCGGGAAAGTTAGCGTCACGCCGCCGCCCCTTGGGAATATAACGGGCACATCTACAAGCAAGGGTAAGGATACTGATGTTTTTTTATCGTCTTTATCAGTTGTGCCACTTTTAATCGCAGGCTGAACAACGCACGTTACTGCTTCGGCATTAAAGGATTGAATAATGCCCGGTATCGCTACTCTAAGCTGAGAAGAAAGCGAATGATTGATGGCTTTCAGGGTTTCGGATAAATCGCCGGTTCTGGATTCTGTTGAGACTGGCATTGGGGAAACTCCATAAAAAAAACCCGCGCGGGGCGGGTCTCTGTTTTTTTTTCTTGGTAAAATGGCTCATGCGCTTACATGGTTAAGCAATTTCAATTCTTGCTCACTTAAGCACTGGAAAGAATCTTCTACCATGCGAATAAGTCTACTCATGAGCTTATCAATACGTGCATGGGCATCCGGTATCACCACGGCTATAACCTGATAATGATTTTCGTAGTACCAGTGTTGGGCATAAACCAGATAATTGTCACTTTTTCTGTTATGTAACATCACTTTTGCCGGCCACGGTTTTTCATTCAGTGGAAGTATGTGTAACTTCCATAACCCAGACTCCATAGCCTTCATGTTACGCTCAAAGCGTCCTTGGCACCCAAGCCAACCCGAAACCTCTTCCGCATCACTCAGATATTTAGCTAACATGGCGGCGTAATCATAAGCGGCTGTGTTAAAAAGCAGATCTTCTGCTACGCTGACATAAACCATGCCTAACCCCATGCAGGCAATGGGATACCCAGCTTTTTATGCGAGAGGTTCACCAATTCTTTGTAACTTTCCACATCAGCTTTCGGCGTGTGCTCACTCGCATTAACGGGTAGATATTGCTTTAGCGTTGCTGCAATACGCAATAAAACATTTCTGTTGTTTGCAAAAATCCTCAGTGCTCCCTGAGAATGTGTTTGGAATAACTTGACGTGCGATCCCCATGCGGGGGAAGACTCCGCAAGAATATAGCTTAATTTCAGGAGATGAAGTTGACTCGTCACGATTTTTGCAGCGAATTCATAGCGTTCAACTACATCACAAATATCTATACCGGGTTCGATCCCGTCACGGTCAATAGTTTCAAGTAATTCAATGCCAATTTGGGCATTCTCTTTCAGGTAGGCAAGCGCCATTTTAGATTCAGAGAAATATGACATAGCCTCTTGAGCGGTCAGTATCTTTTGCCCTGATCTATCCTGTACCAATTGCGTAATCGGCGCAGAAAGATACTCTGGCAATTTTGCTAACTGATTAGTATCAGGGAGCGGCGTTAGCAACATTACTAACGTTGTCATTCCTACAGCCATGTGAACCCCCTTTGGTATGTAAAACAGTACAAAGAAGTACAGTATACTCGCTTCCCGTACCGCCGATAAGCTTATAATTAATCCGCCACCTTCTTACGCATCGACATTCATTACTCTGCATACTTGCTTATCAAAGTACAATCAGATTTACTAAGAGAGTTTATTTCTGCAACATCAGGAATTGAGCACGCTAATTTTAAATTTCTCATACCTAATCTTGCGTAATCGTACCCATTTTCCATAACTAATTTATTGGTTAATGAAACTATCTTATCCGCGGGTGTATCTCTTCTCATTGCTTCCTGGGTAGCAAAGCTTTCTGCTTGATCCTGTATGGCATTTTTAGTGAAAATATTCTCACTCAACTCAGGATAATCATTAAAAAAATCATTTAAACTCTTACTCTTCGCCGGAAATGCTATAATCATCAAAGATATTGATATAAAAAATAAGCTACGCATAGTGCCCCATTATTTTAATACACACGTCAAATATCCCTCTGGCAGTGCTTACATATTTTGGCTTTTTTCTTGACCAATTCAGCACAATACGGACAATCTCTTAGAGAATCTTCATTCTCGGTTATCACTGAGTCTATTTCCTGTTTGGTTAACGCCCAAGCCATACAGCCTAACCACCCGATAATAGTCCATCCTACTATGATGTTCACAAAAGCGACAAAGTAAATGTGCTTATGCATCCGGCGTGATGCAACGTAAGTTGGTGCAAAATATATAAACAAAAAAGTTATTGCCAGAGCAAGGTTTACAAAACCATCCATAACTCAGTCGCCTTTAATCCGCCACTTTCTTACAAGGAAACGAACCAATAATTTTCGGTGCGTCCATAGCGTTTTGGAGCAATTGGACATTCAGCCATGCTTTACCGTTGCGCTTGATAAACTGGAAGCCGTACATGTTGCCGTCGCGGGCAGGCATGAGGCCCATGTCCCACTTAGCGTTTGCATCATCACCATTTTCTTTTAAATAAGTCACCTTCTGGGAAGTCACCATTTCCCCATTAATTCTAGTCATCCCTTCATTATCATTCATCGTCATTTTGTACGTCCCGCACTGAATGGCTGCATGCGCGGAACCGAAGGTAAATAAAGATGATAACAGTATTGTTAGAAACATATTTCGCACGATTGCACTCTCCTATGGATCACAAGCCCTTTTCTTGCGCCGATTTAGTCTTAAGATCAGCCGCACCGCGTGCCTCACACATCATCTCTTGATACCACGCATTGCCTCTTGTATCCCCAGTATACATAATGCCTCTGACGATATATACACCATCGGTAGCAATGCTCGCTGGAGGATTAGGCACCCCATTTACATAAAGGTTCCCGTTATCGTTTTCATCGGTTAGTCGCCCGCCAGACATCTGGATGTCGGAATTAGGTAGGGACGTTCTATATACCGAGCCTTCGTCTAACTGAATTAACCCATTTACCCGGATATTCGGATTAATCAAACACCTGACATTCACGCCCGCCCCGATAGTCTGTTGCGGCATGCCAATTAATCCGGTCCGGCTGTTTAACACCACAACATCGTGCACGGCCATTTCCTCAGAAATCATCTCCACTTTACCGTCTACAAATTGCCATTTTGCATTGCACTGCTGCGCGATATTGTCTAATACATATCGTGTTTTTTCAAAAAACGCTTTTCCACGAGGAAAAACAGTATCCGGCATTTTGGGTTTTGCCCCTGCGGTAATACCGTAAGGCTCCAGACTGCGCAAAGCGAGGTTATAGACATCATTCAGGGTATATCCCGCCGCTACCGTTTGATTGACGAAAGCATAAATAAAGGCTTCATTACCGTCACACGCCTGAATTTGGGTATACGTATCAGTGGGGTTATCGCGCCCGGTCATCGTATAGCGAATATCCCCGCTAAAGATTTCACCATAGTTTTTGCCGTCACGCTGTCCGGTCGTACCCGGTTCAACGGTGCGAGCTTTGCCGACTTCGCTCTCAGGAACTGTAGGGGTCACACCATCATAGCCCACGATAATTTTTATCTTCGAAAACTCGCTACCTAATATGCGATTACTGGTATTTTTGGAAAGATTGTAAATCTTTAACGTCGCAACGCGTGGATTGCTAATATTGAACCACTCAATATTAAATATGACTCTAAAGTCAGATAAGACGATTCCTTTACCCTGATCATCTAACAACATTAATTCAAAATGACGTAACCAGTTCTGACTCATGTTTTTACCTCTGTACAAAATATAAATGACCAGATAACCCAAGATTTGTGCTTGTCGGGTATTCAGCGCTGTCTGCATCATTGGCAATAACTAACATGCCGTTGATCCCCAAATACGGGTATTGTTCTAATAAGTTAATACCGGGTATTAACGGCGCCCCAGTCAGCAAATCTGCGCCTGATTTATCCTGAATATCCATTACCCAACCGGCGCTGTCTCGGTAAATCAGGCGCATCTTGACGTTAATATCACCGAGCTTTATTGCAAAAAATTGGTTGCTCGCTGTCAGTGGGATTTCTGATACTTGCATCAGCCGCCTCCTTTTATGTAGCTTCTAAATGCATTAACGGCACCCTCTTTTATTTCTGATAAAACAGACTCGTTGACTGGCTTTAATGTTTTTGTGCCGGAATTCTCCACGGCTGACGTAGACACCCCGGTTTTCATGACCTCTTTTTGAGCAACTTGTACTTTCTGCGTCGAGGTAATAATCACTTCGCGCAATGTCAGCGTGCACAACAATACGTTTTCACTGTGTCGGTCCGTGGTGACTTCAATCGCTTTGATCAACATGTTTTCATAAGTGCGTTTGCCAGTAATGACGTTAAATGGCTCACGCAGTTCTTGAAGGTCCAGGATTTTCTGATAGGTTTCTTTTGGGCTAAGTCCCATACTCAACCCAATCTTTGACGTATCAACAAAATCAAGCAGCGAACCACCACCAGCAAAGCCCAATTCCATTGTGATTTCAGCGGGCTTTTTGTAGGCATGGTCACTGACCGCCGCACCGATTTCCACGGGGTGCTCTGTGATTTCCAGTGCGTCTGTGTGCTTTTCAGCGATAACGACACTTGGCACAAGTAACATACTTTCAGTACCAAACTTACGGGTTTGCTGCTGAAAAATCGCGGATAAAATATCCATTAACTCACCTGCTGTATCAGACGGGCATTTACGCCATTTTGCCGACTCGCGATTTCATCCGCCGTTGCCTTAGCGTCGGTTGCGCCATGAACGGTAATGTTAGTCGTTTGCTGAACGCTGCCGCTTCCGGCCATCGCGGCTTTACCAATCAGTTCACTAGAATAGGGGTTGCGGCCGTTTTCGCGCTGAATGATGCCGTTCATCATCGCCATCAGAGTTTGCGGGTCCTGTAAATTTAACTGTGCGTTCGGATCAACACCGAGCCACTTAGTAAGGAAAGCAATGTAACCTTCGGTATCGTTTTCCTCCGGGGGCGCATATTTCGTGATAATGTCGCGTATCGTTATGAGTCCACGACTGGCGTATAACGTTAACTGGCGTGAAAGTGCTCGCAAGCCGTCAAACGCGGTTTCAAACCGGGCAAAACGCCCCTCTCCATTTTCCCTTGTCGCGCCTCGTTGCCCGGCAAAATTCAAGTTGCCGGGGTTATTGTTACGCAATCCTCTTTCATTATATTCAGGTGAGGGGGGCGGCGTGGGTGCGCCGGGCATGCCGGGGATATCCGCAGTGACAGGGTTGGGTAAGCCGCCTTGATGCTTATTGGCCCAACTGTTGTCGATACCTAACCATTGACCGAAATCCCCGATCCCTCTTTTTATCTGACGAGTGTTGTAGTCCCACGAGGATTCTACATTTTGTTTGATGTTATCCCAGTCACTGTACAGATATCCACCATAGGCCACCAGCCCCAGCAGTGGAGCAAGGCGGGCCATCAGTGGTGCTAACGCAGCGGACACTTTCGCGAATCCCGCAAGCATCTTCACAGCCCAGGTAGTTGCAACAACTCCACCCAGAATTAGGAAAGCATTTTTCCAGCCGCCGATACCGTCAACACCTTTCTTAATCCAGTTCCCTACTGTTTTGAAGGCATCGACCGCGCGGTCGATATCTTTTTCCCACTTGCTCCAGTCAATTAAACTTTTGCCGCCTTCTTTCCATGTCTTATAGTCATCGTAGAGCAGGAGAAGCGCACCGATTAACACGGTGATCATGCCGATGGGTGACATTAAAAAGGCGCTGTTCAACAAACGCCAGGCAACAACAATCGCCCCGAACATGGCAATCAGCATTTTGCTGCTTTCATCCAGCCCCTTCCACCAGTTAATAATCTCCCCGACGCCCTGTACGACTCGGTAAACCATTCTGGAAAATACATCGGCAAACCACAAAATGCCTTTGATAATCTTAGTGAGTGTGGCCTCTATCTTAGGGAAGTTATCAAGAATACGCTGACGTAAAGAATCGAAAGAACCCGCCAGACCATTAGCGAGATTAGCGCCAATCTTATCGCGTAAGATACCCACCACCGCGTTAAAGCCGTGTAACGCGGTGGTGAATTTATTCGCCTGTTGCGCCGCTTTATCCGCATTGAACCCGGTTTTCTGCAACATCATCTGATAGTCAGCAGTGAAACCCGCTAACCCACGCCTCATGGTCATCAGCGTATTTTCATCAATGCCCAACATCTGGGCATATTGATTGGCCCGGTAGTAAGGCATATTACTAAGCTTTTGGCCGACACCCGCCAGTATGCTGGCAGCATCACGCATCTGGCCTGACGAGTCGCGAGTTTGCACCCCAAGCCGGTTAAGCCAGCCTTCCGCACCGGGATTATTGCGCATAAACCGCGCCATGTTTTCCAGTGCACTTTGTGCGGCTTCGGCGCTGCCTCCCATCTGTTGCACGGCGTAACCCAGGGCTTTAATGCCGGCAACTGTGGCGCCGGTTCTCTGTGACTGCCAGTAAAGCTTATCTAAGCCCGCTGCAATTTTAGTGGTAAAACCGACGATAGTGAGTGCCGCCCCTTCAACAGCAGCACCCACTTTTAACACGTTGGCAGTGACACCTTTTAACACCGCATCAAATTTACCTCTCCCTTTTTCGTCTACATTAAAACCGAGGCTAATAAGGTAGTCTTTAATTGTGTCAATATTACCGCTCATGGGCATCTCTCCAGCGTGCTATCCGGGCCTCGTTATCGTCTTCCAAATCGAGGTAATCATTCATTAATGCGATATCGGCCAAATCAACCATCCCACTTTTGATCTCACCCATTGAGACCATTCCCTTTCTTA
The DNA here is from genome assembly GCF_963878145.1 of Photorhabdus sp. S10-54. Taxonomy (NCBI): domain Bacteria; kingdom Pseudomonadati; phylum Pseudomonadota; class Gammaproteobacteria; order Enterobacterales; family Morganellaceae; genus Photorhabdus; species Photorhabdus sp. S10-54. The sequence continues at coordinate 70,893 of NZ_CAWNXG010000021.1, forward strand.
TAGGACGCATAATGAACTCTTCGCCGTTCGGCAAAGTGTCAAGTACTAAGCCGCTGGCGGGAACGGCGTCTCGGCGGCGGGGAGTGCGTGCAAAAAATTTCCCAGCGAATCCCCGATTACACGTGCCACAAGCTGTAACAGTGTCGGCAGGTCTATGTCATCGAAATGCAAGACTCCTTGGGAGAATACGGCTGTCCATCCCTTACCGTGCTGACGGGAAACAACGGACAAACAGGGGTAAAGGATCGCGTTGCAATCTTCGTCGCTTAAGTCACTAACTGCTTGTGCGATTTTAGGCAGCGCCTTCTCTAAAGCCCCTTCCATATTTTTGTCTTGGGCCATCGTCTGTACGGCGCGAATATCTGATACCAGCCCGGCAAGAACGGGGAGTAACTTACGGGATACTTTGAGCTGATCGAACACGTTCAGCTTTGCCGTACGGTATTGAATACCATTAACTTCAAATTCCATCAGAACTCTCCTAATACCTGGTCTATTTTGATGCAGTCAAACACCCACGCAACGGTACCGCCATCTTTGGCATTGGTGTAATCCGGTTGTTTCTGAAATGCACAACCCCGCGCTGTCGTGACTTCGCCAGAAACCCGGTTACGTATCAAAAAGACGTTATTCCCCCATGTTCCTGATGACTGCGATTGCGCGTTGTAAGCCAGTGAGAGTTTTTTATTCGTCGGTGAAGTTTTCAGCAAGTTCACTGTGATAGAGCCGGATTTTCCCGCATGTAATGAATGCATCCCTTCACCATCTGCGCCGATGGTCATCGTGTTCTTGGCTTCGGTCATCGTGATTGTGATCCCTTCCCCCGAAGTTGCCGAACCATACCCAACATCAATAACCCCGGTCGGACCGGTCAGGGATGCGGATACATCCATAAATGAATAGGTAGCCATTTATCAACCCTTATCTGTTTACATTAATAATGACATCAGCATAGTGAACAGCACCTGCTAATTTGATTGCACACTGAATAACCGGTGCTTTTCGGGCTTCTCTATCAGCCTGTGCCTGCGTTGCAATTGGCGGTGCGTAGACGTAATACCCTTTGGTTAAGGTATCGCCCGGTTGGATCTGTCCAATCTGTCCGCCGTTCCAAACACCGGGAGCCACCAGCCCGTTTGTTACCGCCTGATCAAGGGATTGCTCAACATTGGTCAGTAAACGCGTAACGCCTGCGTCAGTTTGGGGGATCTTGCTGGTACTGGTGTAAAGCAGGTTATAAAGATTGTTCTGAACGTAGTTCTGTAACCAATCCAGACCGTGGCGCTCATCAATGAAATCCCCGTTCGCCATAACCCCTTCTTGAATAATGGCTGTATCATTGTTGTAGTTAACAAAAACATTGCCGTTTTTCTTCTTCAAAGCGTTGGCTTGGGTTGCTGTCAGGCTTTCCGCCGTCACAGCCGGTTCCTGTTTAAATTTCAGGGTAATGGTGGTGTTATTGCCCTTGAAATTGACGGTAAACATTCGCCCCATCAGAGAAGCCACGGTATAGGGTTTACCGGATGAATATTGCCAGAGCGTACGTTGATAGTTGCCAGCTTTCAGTTGTGATCCGATATCGGTATCAACATCAGTGTCCAATGCCTCTGTTTTCTGCGCTGTATGTCCATAGATACGGGAAACAGATGCGGACTCAATGTAATCAGCAACAGAGAGAACATCATCGTCCGTCAGTGTATTATCGGCAACCACCAGTCCGTACCAGCCACCGGATACCGATCCCAATGTCGCTACTGCTTCAGCAAGGGTTTCTGCCTTGGCCGGTTCGATAGCGGTAGCGCCTGATACTTTGTCCAGTTTTAACAGGTCACCAATATAAGTTCCGGTAGTCGCTGATGAGACATAACCTATCGAGCCTGATGCTTGCAACGAAATAACAAAACGTGATGCATCCCACGTCACTGAACACTCTCTCAGCTTTTCCGCTACCCGTTGAGCGACGCCATTAAGATTGGTCTCTTTACTCAAATCGATGCCGTTGTATGCCGCTTCTTTACCGTTAATCGTTAACTTAAAAGAGCCATCCGTAATAGCTGTAAAGTGGCTGATGGCTTGTTGTTGTTGCTTAGTCAGTATTGCGCCTCTTAAAGCGGCAAATGCCTGATCTTTTACCCACCGACCAATATGTAAATCAACGGGACGGGGTGACTGAGAATAATAAAGCGCCGCCGCCTGATATTCTGGTGTATCTAACCCAAAATCAGCCCCAACACCATCGATATCGGAATACAAGCGTAGCCGCTCATGGGTATCAATCACATGACTGGCGCCCACTATCAGCAATGAACCAAAGTTTCGGGATTGCGCGGCACGCGGGGCCATGTTTATCGTGACATTGACGATATTTGAAACAGGTAATCCCTGCATAATTTAATCTCCAAAGAATTTAACCGGCGCTTCCACCAGTGATTTAACACCGTATTCACGCGCCACTTTTCGCCGCAAGGTGATCGTCATGTCATAACGACGCACCCACTGGTTGTTAATGAGTTCGGGAACGGAAAAGATACGGCCGTAGTTGCTGAGTGACAGACCAAATTGATTTAATTCAGCGTTGTTCTGACTGAGCGTGATCCCGTCGCGAAATTGTGTGCAATGGCGCTGCCCTGCTGGACCGTAAAACGAGATAAGACATTCGATTTTCTCATGACGCCACAAATCGGTGCTTTCATCCGTCTGATTAACGAAAGCGGGATTATCATCGGAAACTATCGACGAGATCCCGAAAGCGCACCAGTTAGCATTGTGACTAGGGAAGACGCGTGTTTCATCGTTCGGTTGCCATTTCGGAAACATCATTTTCCCCGGTAAACCGCTAACTGAACTCATCCAGCGAGACAGCTTTCGCTCTACCTCGCGGTCATAGTCCGGGGCTGACACCGGTGTAAGCCAGCCCGGTTGTGTACTATTATTCAATAGGAATTCCCCCATCGAACGGCAATAGCTCACAATGGGCTTGAACAAAACCCGCGCCGTAAGCCGTATAAGGATCAACCGATTTAACCAAATAATCCCGGTTTTGATACGTGACAACATCGCCCGTTTTATCAGTTTCACCCGCAATCAGCCGCGTTGTTGTGATAATCAGAATATTACCGCTGACGACTTGCCCGGACATCCTTATTTGGGCCTCAAGAGAACTATCAACTGTCACCACTCCGGCAAAACCTTGAGTGGTTTTTTCCGAAGTAGCAAACCCATCATCATCAACAACGACGGTGCGCCGGGTATATTTCAGTGTCGTATCGCAGAAATCGGGATCAAATAAAACATCAGTGACATCAAGAAACGGCATTTTTATTCCTCACTACATAGTTGATAGAGCGCAAGAGATAGCCATGAGCATAAAGCGGCTTATCCCCCGGTATTCCCTGCCTGCGCCGAGCCTCTTTTGTCGCATCAGAAATGGGAGCCAGTCGATCACCGTCACCGATCACTTTCTTTGCCCCGTCACGCGCAATTTGTCCCGCTTTTTCCAACTCACGGATAGCCGCGTCCTGCTTACCTTCAAGAGCAAGCTCTGCCACCGCTTTTAAATGTAAGGCTGTGCGGTCCCTGGTATCATCAATACCGAGTTCAAGAAAAGGGCGCGGAGGAAGCGTTACCGTTTTTCCACCCAGTTTCACGGTTGCCCCTGTGGATTGCAGATAGCCGATTTCCGCGTTGTTCAGGCTTTCCCCGTCTTCACGCGCGGCTTTATCTGCCGGAATACCTACCAATACGTCCATACCTGATAGCTTTTTGAGGGATTCCAGCACTGACGTTGCATTGTCTTTTCTGACCGTCAAACCACTTTTCATAACAATTGCCTCCCACCAGCCCCGAACATCGACCACCACCAAAAGAACTCGCGCCCGTACGCCGTATTATTCCAGAATCCGGCATCAGGATTAATGATGCCCGACACATCATAACTAGCACCGACTTTATCGACGGATTTTGACGTCGCTATCCCACCAGCGGCAGTATTTACCCTGCCGCTGATAGAGGCACCCATAACAGCCTTCCCTCTCAGCTCGACGTAATGCGCCGTGAACAGTTCAGCCAGATAGACGAACTGATCGCCGTGAACAGTCTGGTCGAGCAGATTATCCGCCTGACCGAGATAGAAATTGATTGCTGTATCGGGGTAGTGGGTTTTGTCGGAAAATTCGGGAAAGTCGGTGCGGAATTGATCAACTGTCGGAAGAAGACTGTTTTTTGTCACTGCCAGCCCTCCCCCTTTTGTCGTCCTGCTCCTCAACAGGATTATCCAACGCTTGCGCATAGGAAGGAAAAGCCCAGTGTTTCGCCACTTCATCCGAGAACGATTTAATACCCGGCGAAAGCACCGCCTCGCGGCCATCAGGAAAACTTAGTGTAACGCTACCTGTAACCATATATCGTTTCATATCAACCTCAGTAAGCGGGACTAACCCGCTATTAATCAAGCTACAGGGATATCCAGATAGGCAATAGTATTCGCGTACGGCACTTCGACTTGCCCCAAGCGTCCGTAGTAGGTGGTCAATTGGTACAAACCGCGAGGCTCTAATGGCGTGTTCAACAAAGGAACTAACGGGAAGCGGATATATTTCTCTTCCTGTGTATACGCTACGATACGATGTGCGCCACGCGCACCGCGTTTAGACGCCCATTTCATGGAGACAATCTCAAGCGGCTCGCCGTTCTCTTGAAAAGCAATGGTGTTAATCTTGATGTACTCCAGTACTGAGATATTTCCCGCGTCTGAAACCTTCTTGCTGACTAACAGACCGAACAACTCAGGCGCTAACCCGATTTTGCGCGGGCATACCGCATAACCCGACGCCAGCCAGGCATCCGTCAGCAAAATGTTGATATCAGCAACGATATCGTCAGGGGAAGTTGCTTTCGTCCACGCGGCGGCGGCGGCGCGAGGGGTGACTTGAGACAAGTTAAGTAACCCGGTCATTTCTAACTCGGCATCACCGATATAAACCTGCTCGTCAACGTCCATGTTCCATTTCAATTGCATGGCGTCGTATTTCTGCGTATCAATTGGACGTCCCACCTGTTGAGCAGAGGCTAACTCCGGTAGCGTCCAGCCAATTTCCATGCCCCACAGTGTTAAAGGTTGTGGCGTTTTCTCAATGTTTAGGCTGATCCCGGCAACCGCAGTCGAGTTCTTGCCGATCCAGTTTTTGCCGTTCGGGTTAACCCCGCCCATTGCTGCCAAGTCAGTGTTAGTGAAAGATGAAACCTCATCCGCGATAGATACATCGGTGCGGAGCGACATATCGCGGCTCCATTTAAACGAAACCAGCGGCAAATTAAGCGTCTGATCGATGCGCTCTAATTCTCCGGCAAGAAATACACCGGTAGAATCTTTTGTGGCTTTATCAATAGTAAACATAGCGTTCCTTAAATGTTATATGCGATTTCGATATGGCCTGATGCATCACCCGGCCCCATCACTTTGACTGCCGGTAATTCAGGTGTGTTTTCAGCGGTCTTATCAGGCATAATAAGAAACGATCCGAGTGGGCTGTCGTCCGTTGCGCCCTTCACGCGAACATAGACTTTACCGCCCTTCTTTGCGCTTTCTGCCCCTTTTACAGCGACCGCCATATAGCCACGTTTTAGGATATCGCCAGTCGTACCAGCCTTTACTCCGAGATGAGCCATGTCGGATTGGGCTTGAATGGGATAAGGGCGAACTAAAATACCCACTACGTCATCTACAGTGTCACCATCGCCTAGCGGTACGAACTTATCACCGCTGTACTTGCCAGCCAGTCCGTACTGACTAAACACTTTTTTGGGGTCCAGAATTGCGGGTTCAGTGGTCAAATCGCGCAAACGAGTGACCGTTCCGTTAAAGCCAAGCGGCATACGGGTTAAATAGGATGTTCCTGCCATGTGTGATTACCTTATTTGTTACGTTTCCAGAAATCGGCGTAGACTTTGTTCAGTTCTGCCGGGGTGCGAGCGATAGCCTGCACATGATCGCCAGTGCGTGTTGGAATGGGTTGGATATGGTTTTTCGCCTTATTAACAGCAACTGCTCCGTTGAAAACAGCATCAACCGTTGCTTTCGGCGCTTTAGAATAATCCGAGATGCCGAACGATTTCAGATAAGTACTATCGCCAGTGCGCATAGCCTGATTCAGCACTTGACGCTTGAGTCCTTTATCACCTGTAGGTTTAAAGCCCGGACAAATGATTTCCGCGTCAGCAATGATATTGCGTCGATATGCAGCGTCGCCGGTTACTTTCGCGTCTTCATCTTCGTCATCAGGGTTGCTATCCGCCGTTTTCCCTTCTAATGCATCCAAGCGAGTTGATACCGAATCCATGAATTTTTGAACCCAAGGCGGCATATCGTTATCACCTGTTGGCTTATCTTTAGCATCGGGATCAGTGTCCGTAGTAGTTCGCTCCGCAGGCGGTAATGCGGTTGCCTGAGAAGGTACATTGATATTGATTGTTGCACCCGGAATCGAAGTCATCCCATCGGATGGAAGTTCTGGCGCTTCATCGATGAGTTTCGCTAATGTGTCGTCGTCTTTGGTTTTGACGGCCGTAGCCAATCTTTTAAGCCATGCCATAACAGGCTTCTCCTTTTTGAATTTAAAATTTGGGGCTGAATCCCCGATCGCACAGCGAGAACCCGCCCGGCCTTTCTCAACAATGGCGAGATGGTTTCCTGTGATTTGGTATTGTTTGCCCTTACCTGGGGCCAACTGTTTGTATTGAGTGTCGTAACCGCAACTGACATCTGTCATTCCAGTGTTTACTGCATCGATAGCCTCCTGGCGTTTAACCAGCACGTCAGCCACCAGCAGATCGGACTTATCGCCAGTGCCGCGTCGCACATTTTGAATATGACCATGCGCCAGTTCTGAGAAGTTGGAAGGATTAACGAAAACAATGTTTCCTTTATCATCTTCGGGATGGTCCAGTGTGACCGCCACCCCCTCGAATGACGCCATCGTTTCGGGTGAGAAAACCTCATCCTCAGTGCGATAAACCGTCACTAAGCCGCTAGCATCCGGCTGTAAATCTATTTCTTCGGGTAGATAAGTTTGAGTGCCGGTACGCGCTATCGGTACGTCTTTACACAGCAAAGAGCCATCGGCTTGTAGATAGCGTGTTTCACCAAGCTTCGTCGTAAAAAAATATTTCATGGGTTACTTTCTCGGTGGGGGTATGTGAACTTCCGACCAACACTTACAATATGGCAGGCATCCCGCGTGGCCTGTCATCCCGTCCAAAGTGGGTGGTTTGTGCCAGTACACAAATTTATCTTTCATCTTCTTATGCGAAGGACGCGTACCGGCTCCCTCAATGCGCCACCAATAGCCCTCTGAACCCACTGACAATGCTCGTGCCTGAGTGAGTGCGCCGGTCGCTCTCCCTATCTCCGTGTGTGCTATCATTCGCACACGGCTTGATGCAACCTCGCCGGATTGCATAATCATCTGATAAAGCTCGCCCGGCCTCTCACCGTTGATAACTGCCTGTATCGCTCTATCCTGAATCTCTTTAACACGTTCGGCAGCTTCCAGAGGCAAGGATTTCATCAGTTGAATCTGACGATAAACAACGTCCTGGGCTACCTGACCGACAGGTGTATTCCCCACTACGTCGCGTAACCCTTCAGATATTTGCTGAGACACAGAACGCCACTGGTGCCATTCTTCACCCTCAACTTGAAGGAACATTTTGTGTGCAACAGAGGCAATCCAATCGTCAAGAACCTGCGAGTAATCGATAAGATGACCAGAAACGGTATCAGCGCTAGCCTGAGAACCATCGTAATAACCGGTGACGATTTCGCCCACCTGATGAGCTATCGCCTGTAGGCTTTTCTCGTACTGCACTACTGAACGTCGGCGGAGGGCTGGTTTCAGATTCAGACTCCGTCCACTGTTTTTTTGCTTCCTCAATGTCTTCATCTGTGATTGAACCTCCAATGCCGATAATGTCAGACAAGTTGCGCAGGTCATTCATAGCAGCGTGGACAGGCATGATTCGCCGATCCACCAGCGTACTGACAGCCGTCGCGACATTGTTAGCCATTGTTGCTCTGTCCGTGTCCGACATCTCCCACAATTTATTAAATATAAAAGCGAAATCGTCAGGCAGGGGCGAACCAAATAACGAGCGATGAGAGATATCCAACAACCATCTCAACGGACGGCGGAGACGTCTTTCTTGCAGTGTGTTAACCCGGCTGTAGTAGTTCTCCAAGTCGCCGTCGCCCGTACTGAATCCAGATGGAGACTGCCCAAACAAACGGACTAATGGGATACCTGTAGCACCTGATACCTGCTCAGCAAAGCGCAAAATGACATCAGCGATACCGGCAAATGAATAGCTATGAGTCTGGAATGTGTCCAACGCGTCCATTAGCGTCATACCTTCAATTGTCTGAAACTCACGGATCATATCCATGTGCTTCATCAGCGCAGCATATACTGGACTTCCTTCGCCCACCGCAAGAATTTTTCTTAACCCGTCAATGCTATACGTCCGCAAGTGCGCTTTGTGAATGAGCTGAGTCGTACCTACCGTTGCTGTGTCAAAAGCTTGGACACGCTCAAAAATGCGCTCTACAACCGACATCCCCCAGCCGTTTTCAGTCAAAGCTTGCTGGAATGGCAGCGTATCGCCTTCCATGCGAATAACGCGCGAGTGATGGATTTTCCAGGGGGGAATTCCCTGTTGATTGATCACTACGTTATAGAACTTGGGTTTTCCAAAGTAGGGGCCGTATTCCTTTACTAGGTCACTATCTGTCGGCTTGACCATCCAGCGGTCGAGGCACATCACGCCCTTAAACTGCCCCTCACTGATTGTTTCAGGATTGAGCGGTGTAGACATGTCCTGACCGTCGATCAACACCACAAGCAATGCCCCTCCGTACAAACGAGACCATTTCAGGGTATTATTTAACTCGTCCCAAATCCCGATATCTTCCCAGAGCGTTTCCAGTTTTCCTTTTGCATCGGGTTTCATCCGTGAACTAATCGTTATGCCTTTCCGCGTCATATCGTCAGCCATCGCATCCACACCAGCGCCAATTAAGAATGAGCTACGATAGCCAAACTCAATTTGTACTCTGTTGCGTGAGATGTAACCTGGAATGTAGGTACCGCCAGTTTGAATATTCGAGGTATACCCGCCCAGTTTTGCATTAAAGTTGTTGTACCCGTCAGCAGTCCTAACGGGCTTTTTTGTGCCGTTACGGCGATTTTTACGGGTCATTGCTCTCTCACTGAAAATTGTCGGATTTAGGGACTTTTTAACATAATGGATCTTAGGCGAACCGAGGGTTTGGGGTTCACTCAAATTCGCTACCCAAATGGATAAAACCCTCAATCTTTCTTGGCAAATCAGGCGCTTTTATTTGTTACTGAGTTGTTAATAAAAACACCAAAATCATTTCGGGGTGATTTTGGCATGAAACCGTTATTTTATGGTGTTATCGTCCTAAAGTTTCCCATATAACCAGGTCACCAGATTTCATATCAGAAATGGCGTCCATCATCGGATCGAGCTGGTCATCGTGGGTGTTAAAATCGGATGTAACGGCTTCCATCTCAGTTAGAAAATCGTTTATCCATTCAGCCTCGGCGGGGAGATAGATGTATCCAGATTCGATATATCCCTGAACATCCATCAACCGGGTGAACTTGTCCTTATCTCTCTGAATGGGTATGACAGGGCATAGAGCCTCTGTCTGGATTTCCTGAATCAGCCCAGTGCCAGAGGCTTTATCTTCTATTTTCATTGAAATCAAAGAACCACAATCTTTTCTGGCTTTACATTTCACCCAAAACGCCACCGCGCGACGTTTAAGTTCCTTGGACTCCCACTTTCCCCGGATCATGTCAATCAGGTATATTTTTCCGTCTTCACCGAGTCCCCATAATTCAAAAGCAGAATAGTCATTGGCTTCTTTGATTTTTTGAGCCGTATCTCCATAGACCGTGCTCCAACGAATAGGGGGAAGGACTTTGTACTCACCAAACCACGCTGACTTGATTAAGCCGCCGCCTTTTGCTGTGGGGCGTTGTTGATAGAGCGCATTCCAGACCAGCGAACCCCGTTGTTTACATTTATCAACAAAATCACGCGGCATGCGCTCAGGAAACAGAATTTCACCGGGCTTTCTTAAGTGGTATGTTTTGCCGTTCAGCTCGTGAATTTCTTCCTTCTCGGCTTCCATCGGAAAACTGACAACACGCCACTTTTCGCCGCCTTCCTCCGCTAGCTTAAGAAGTTGCCCTGCAAGGTCATTTTGATGCCAGCGTGTGAGGATAATTACAATGCCATTCAATTTCGGGTCAGCGCGAGTAAAGAACGTCGTGTCATACCAGTCCATCACCGCCTCTTGGTAAACCGGAGATGATGCTGTTTTATAATCTTTAGCCGGGTCATCAATAATGCCGATGTTCATCCCCTGACCTGTGATACCGCCATTCACCCCCGCCGCACGATAAGAACCACCGTGTAACTGGCCTTTTGCGTCCAGCACTTCCCATAGCTCAGCAGTACGAATTGCCCCACCAGCCAGTGTTCTGATGTTCGTTCCGTTAAGTCGCGTGTTCGGAAACACATCTTGATATTTTTCTGTATCAATAATGCGTTGGGTATCTCGTGACATGCGATTAGCTAAATCAGACGAGTATGAACAAGAGATAATGTGCCAGTTCGGGTGCTTGCCTAGCGCATAAGCCGGAAGCCGACGAGACGCTAATTCACTTTTTCCAGACCTTGGCGGGGCGAATATCATCAAGCGCGGCATCCTGCCATTTTCAACATCTTTCAGGAACTGATCTAACTCAAGACACAGCAGCTCATTAAACCATCCCGTTTCATACCGCGGATTTGTGTAGAGCGTGAAATCCATCAAAGATGATCGGGCTTGTTCTATTGCTCGACGCCGATATGCCTCAAGAGTCTGTAAGTTTCTCATCGAGTTGTGATGAGCGACGGCCATATCCGAACTCCTTCAATCTCTCATCCAGTTGCTCATCGGTTAAGTCGGCTATCTGTATCGGTCCACCACCAGCGCCAGTGACTTCTGTTTTCTTCGGCGCTTCCCAACCCTGTAGCTCACTCAATTGCTTTATTGCGGCTTTCGGATCATGCAGCTTTAACTTGATGCCGTCTTTGCCTGTAGTGAGTTCTGAAATGGCGCTCAATGCGGCGGGGTCTTGCAATGCTGAATCTTTGAATTGCCATGAAGCTTGGAATACCGGCTTACCGTCCTCGTCTTCCCCTATCTGACAGTTGCGAAACTCGGCTATATTGTAGATAGAGACACGGCCCATTGCTGATAGTCGCTCAAGAGCCTCTTGGCGGCTCATAACTGCATCTGAGATGGCTTCGGCGTTCATTGCGTCGAGAAAAGCTTTAACCTTATCAAAACTCATCATTCTACTTGCTTGGGTATGAGCCGATTCTCCTTTCGCCTTCCCCCCTGACAGCTTGTAAGCATCTGTTAAGTTCTTACCCTTAAGAATGTGAGTGACAAATTTTTGCTGTAATGGAGTTAAGGCATCGAAAAGAATCTTTTGCTCATCTGTGAGCGTGACTTTCTTTTGTGCCATTGCTTAGTTCCTTACTTCGACAGTTCACAGGCCATCTTCATGACCTGCTCTAATTCTTCGTCACTTAACCCGTGGTACCGCTTTAGCTTTATGATACCCAGTAGCATCTTGGCTTTTCTTTCTGCTACTTCTGCTTCACGTATTCTTAGTCCCGGTGCAAGTTTGTGCGGGGGTATTTGGTGCTCAGGCATATTTACCTCTCTACATCTCTTCCTCAGAATAAAAAAGGCCGCACTGGGCGACCGGGTTTGAATTTAATTTATCGGCTTAAGCGGCGGATTTGTTTCTGAAATAGCTAAATCAATATCAGACATGATTAACTCTTCATTTGTTGCGATCATGTAAGTTTTACCATCCCCAGCCGCCCAGTAATGTACTGGGATTTCGTCAACATCAACAAAAGGAAAAACATCATCACTTACAAGTACGTATCTTTCTGCTCTTGAAGTTAAAGTACGTCGCTTACCGTGGTGCTTTCCGCCGACGATTAGACACTCCGCACTCTTTTCGCTTGTATCTCCGAGATCCCATTTAGCTCCCTGCATTACTGTTTCATAAAACTCTTTTGCGCTTTTCTTTAATTCTTCTAAAAACACAATAAAGCGACATCTGTATACGTCAGTAAGAAGCATGTGATGATCTTTCCGCAAAGTTTCATTGCCGCATTCGTCAGTAACTGTATATGAAATTCTAACTGTGTTCGGCATCCCCTTACATTGCGTTACCTGAAAAGCTTTAGCCTCTTTAAGACTTTTCAGTTCAAGATGCTTCCACAGAACGTCTGTTTGTTCTGCATTTACTTTAGCCTGTTCGGCTTTCACTTTCATGAATTCAACTATTGCTTGCGCTTCTGTTAATGTGCCTGCTTCAATCGCATTTAACACATCACATGCAACGGAATCATAAAAAGAAATGCTTTTAATATATTCAATGGGTGTCATATTAACCTCGTCTCGTTAATCGTCATTGGTACTCGGCAGGCGGTGACAAAATCCGCTTTTCGGGAGCGACCCTAGCCGAGTTGTGCATTACATCATCAAACAGAAACAGTTAGAACCCCTTCCAGTTTGGAAATAGTTAGATTTAGAACTTTATGCTAAAAAGTCAGTATCTGCTCGCAGGGCGCCCATAAAGAAATCACTACTATCGTGCACTCTGTCAGCAGAATGCTCTGAATGAGTTACTTTGACGGTTTGACTGAGCTGTATTTACTTACATCATGGGAAAACAATATTGTCTTCAGTGCTCGCGAGTTTTGCCATCAGAAGCAACCGTAGAGATATGTCTACAATTGAATTTCTCTTGTTGTGACTGGGCTGTTACTGACACTGAGTTTTGATGTAGTCCTGCAAGCCCTCTAGTTGTGTCTGCATCGTTGTTACTCTTTCGGTGAGAGTGAAATAATCCCTGATAGCGGGGTCTTCCAATCTGGGGCTGGCTGCATCATCCACGCCGGGGGAGGAACTGGCTTTGTCTTGATCACAGGTGGCCGCGATGCGCAACCGGCGACGACCAGCGGCAATATCATCACGAAGCACATCAATTTCAGATTTGGCATTGGCTAGTTCCTTTGTATGCTGATTATCCAGTTCAGACAGGCGCCTTATCCTCTCCTGCTGATTAACGATTTCATTCTGCTGCTCCAGCAACTCACTCTGTAGCTTAATGCTTGTATCGAGCT